>DAOSMQ010000362.1:0-3312 GCA_035372725.1 Promineifilum sp. (SeqCode) | reverse complement strand
CGGCGCATCGCCTTCCAGTCTGACCGCGCCGGCAACGATGATATCTACGTCATGGCCCGTGATGGCAGCGACCAGACGCGCCTGACCACCAGCCCCGACAGCGACCGGCAGCCAGGCTGGTCGCCCGACGGCACGCAGCTCGTCTTCTTCTCGCGCGGCAACAGCGGCAGCGACCTCTACGCCATCGACGCCGGCGGTGGCAACCCGCGCCGGCTGACGGCCACGCCCCTCAACGAGGGGCACGTGTCCTGGTCGGTCGATGGCCGGCTGGTCTACAACGTCACCATCGAGGATCGCTTCCAGGTGTACACCAGCACCAGCATGGGGACGGAGGAGCAACGGCTGACGTTCACAGAGGGAGACGACTGGTCGCCGGAGTGGTCGCCCGACGGGCGGACAATGGTCTTCCTGTCGGAGCGCGACGGCACAAACCGCAACCCGGCTATCTACGTCATGAACGCCGACGGCAGCGGGCAGCGGTCGCTCTACGACAGCCCGGATTATGAGTGGTCGCCCAGTTGGTCGCCCGACGGCCGGCAAATTCTCTTCACCGCCGCCAGCGGCGCGCAGGCCAACGCGCGCGACGACATCTACCTCATGAACGCCGACGGCAGCGGGGCGCGGCTGGCGGCGCAGTCCGGCTCTTACCCGTCGTGGGCCGTGGCCGTGCCCTAAGGTCGCTCAGTATGCGCCCAGTTCGTGCAGGCGGTCGTCGTCGATGCCGAAGTGGTGGGCGATCTCGTGGACGACCGTGTGCCAGACCTCTTCGCGCACGCGGTCGAAGTAATCGCCCTCGTCCCAACTGGCCGCGGCGGCCTCGATGGGGCCTTGAAAGAGGGTAATCGAGTCCGGGGTGACGAGGTTGTAGGCGTGGGTGCGCTCGGTGAGGGGGACGCCGCGGTAGAGGCCCAGCAGCGTCTCGCCCGGCGGCACGTCCATCTCGCGCAGCACCCGCCGCGACGGCCACAGTTCCACCAGCACGACGATGTTATCCATCTGCGCCTGGAAGAAGGGCGGCAGATTGTCCAGCGCCTCGCCGACAAGCTCCTCGAACTGGCTATCGCTTAGCATCCCACCCTCGCGCGAGCGGCTCTCGCCCCTCTGGTTAGAGAGGATGGCGGCCCACTGCTGAACGCGGGCCGCCATCCCTGCATATGACTATATCAGGCAGTTTGCTGTGGCTTCGCGATTCAGAGAATCGCGCCACGGCTTCGCGATTCGGAGAATCGCGCCACGGCTTCGCTAGTCGGCCGCGGCCAGCTGGCCGTTGCCCTCCGGCGCGGCCTGGGAGGTGTGGGCCGGCTGCGCGGCGATGAACTCCTGCACCCGCCGCCGGGCTTCGTCGTCGGTGTACTGCACCGGCGGCGACTTCATGAAGTACGACGACGGCGCGGTCAGCGGGCCGCCGATGCCCCGGTCGAGGGCCAGCTTGGCGCAGCGCACCGCGTCGATGATGACGCCGGCCGAGTTGGGCGAGTCCCACACTTCCAGTTTCAACTCCAGTTGCAACGGCACGTCGCCAAAGGCGCGCCCTTCCATGCGGATGTGGCACCACTTGCGGTCGGTCAGCCAGGGCACGTAGTCGCTCGGCCCAACGTGGACGTTGTCCGCGCCCAGGTCATAGGGCAGCTGGCTGGTGACGGCGTTGGTCTTGGAGATCTTCTTCGACTCCAGCCGCTCGCGCTCCAGCATGTTGTAGAAGTCCATGTTGCCGCCGAAGTTGAGCTGGTAGGTGCGGTCGATGTGGATACCGCGGTCCTTGAACAGGGTCGTCAGGACGCGGTGGGTGATGGTCGCGCCGAGCTGGCTCTTGACATCGTCACCGATGATGGGCAGGCCGGCGTCCTCGAAGCGCTTGCCCCAGTAGGGCGAGCTGGCGATGAAGACGGGGATGCCATTGACGAAGGCGCAACCGGCCTCGATGATCTGCTCGACGTACCACTTCGTGGCCATCTCCGAACCGACGGGCATGAAGTTGACGACGACGTCGGTCTTCGTCTCCTTCAGGATTTTGATGATGTCGTCCGTCGGGCCGGGGGCCTTCTCGACCTTCTGGCTGAGATACTTGCCGATGCCGTCGTGGGTCATGCCGCGGTAGACGGGCACGTTGAGGTAGGGCACGTCGGCGAACTTGATCGTGTCGTTCGGATAGGCCCACATCGCCTCGCTGAGGTCCTTGCCGACCTTGGTGGTGACGACGTCGAAGGCGGCTGAGAACTCGATATCGCGGACGTGGTAGCCGCCGACGGTGGCATGCATCAAACCGGGGATTTCCTGGTCGTCCGCGGCGTCCCGATAATAGTGGACGCCCTGAATGAGCGCATTCGCGCAGTTGCCGACGCCGATGATGGCGACGCGCACCTTGTTGCTTTTCTTGGGCATGGTGATCTCCTGGGGTTAAGGACGCGCGTGTGGGCAACCGCGCCCGCCGCGCCGCAAGTTTCTTTCAGTGATTATACGTAAGTTGGCCGAAAAAGGCGCGGGATTAGAGGATTTTCAGATCGGCCAGCACATCCAGCAGCTTGGGCAGTGGGTTCTGGAACAGCCAGGCGGCGCGCAGCCGGAAGCCCGGCAACACGGCCGACGCAACCCAGCCGTCCGCGTCCGGTTCGACCGCCGCATAGCGCCCGCCGCTCAGCCGATAGAACTCGGCCGTCCGCTGCTCCGGGTCGATGAGCCAGTACTCATTCACGCCGGCGGCCTCATAGTCGCCATACTTCTTCACCCGGTCGCGCTCGACGCTATCGGGCGAAATGACTTCGACAACGAGGTCGGCTGGGCCGTTGAGATAGGTGGGCCGCAGACGGCCGCTGTTCTCGTTCAGGACGACCAACACGTCCGGCTCAGCGCCATAACCGGGGAGCTTCATTTTGAACGGCGCGTTGAGCGTGACGCCCAGGCGGTGATGTTCGACATAGGCGTCGATGATCTTATACAGGAAACCAGCGATCAATTGATGTCGCAGCGATGCGGGACTCATGAAGTAGACCTTCCCCTCCACCCATTCGGCCGACGTGTCTTCGTCCACCCACTCGATGAACGACTCAAACGTGGGGAAGACCGGCCCGTCGCCCTCGGCCGCGCGCAAAGCATACTCCACTCGCTGCCAGCGGCCCGGCTCCATCTCTTTCCAGTCTGGCAACAGCCGCTCCAACTCGGCCACGATCTCTGTCGCGTCGGGAATGGTCATCTGGCGCACCTCGGTGATAGAGTATAGGCGGCAGGATGGGGTGTGGCAAACGGCCGGCAGGGCTTTTCCAAAGTCGCTAAAAGTGCGCTGACCTGACAGGTGGGCGGCCTGAAGTTTCCTTT
>DAOSMQ010000361.1:0-3317 GCA_035372725.1 Promineifilum sp. (SeqCode) | reverse complement strand
GATCCCGCTGAGAATCCACAACGCCCCCGCCAGGACAGGCAGGCGGACGTTGAGCCGGAAGACGTTGTAGAGCAGGGCCACGGCCGTCAGCACAGCGAAGATGGCCTGCAAGCGCAGGCTCCACAGGTTGGCGCGCAAGTCGACATAACTCGCGCCGAAGGCCACGCCGCGGTCGGAAAAGAGCAGCCGGTAGGTATCGAGCGCGTAACCCGCGGCCCAGACGAGCATGAGTACGCCGGCCAGCAGGGCCAGATGGCGGCGGGCGGCGGCCGATTGCAGCGGTCGCCACGTGCCGCGCTGGATGTCGAGCAGGTTGGCCCCGGCGTAGACGACGATGAGACCCAGACCGGTCAGGAAGAGCAGGGTGATGATCCAGCCCTGGAAGAACTCCAGCACGGGCAGTTTGAAGACGTAGAAGCTCACGTCGCGGCCGAAGATCGGCTCGGTCACGCCAAAGCTGCCGGCGTTGAGCCACAGCAGCAGCTCCTCCCACTGGCTGGCGGCGGCCGAGGCGAACAGGAAGGCCACGGCCAGACCCGCGCCGATGAGCAGCGCGCGCACGACGCCGCCGCGCAGTGGCCCTGGTTGCAGGGGCGTCGTCTCGCGCAGCGAACGCCGGCGGGCCAGCAGCCAGTTGCCCACCAGCGCGGCCGCGGCGACGACGAAGGCGATGACGAAGACGATGGCGCGCACGGTCAGCCGCTTGACAAACATATCGCGGAAGCCGAGGTGGTCGAACCAGAGGAAGTCGGTGTAGAAGCGGGCGATGCTGCCCAGGCTGAAGAGGAATATCAGGATGACGATGGCCAGAACGAGAAGGCGGCTGAAGCGCGGCGAGCGCATCGGCGGCGGCAAGGGGCGACGTGGGGGGCGCCGGCCGCCGCCCTCCTCGTTCTCGCGCCACCCGGCCTCTTCCATGGCGCGCCGGAAGACCTCCGGAATGTCAAAGTCATCTTGTTTCATAGTTCCACTCGCTGTCTGCGTGGGCTGAGCTACCGGAGATGATTCTAGCGCACTTCGGCCGGGCCGTCTGTAGACGATGGCGAGGTCTCATGTGCCCGCCGGCCGAGGCGACGCCGCCAGGCCAGCCGGCGCAGCGGCCGCCGGGCGGCCTGCCAGGCGGCATGGGCTTCGCCGGCCGCGGCCGAAGCGGCCCCAGGGCCGGCAGCAGCGCCCGCGCCATACTGCCGCGCGGCGAAGAGCTGGGCCAGCCGCTCCACCGCGCCGTGGCTATCATCCGCGCCCTCGCCCAGGCGGGCCAGCAGGGCGGCGGCGAACTCGGCCGGCGTCTGCCCATCGCGATAGGGGAAGCCGGCCGCGGCGGCGCTGTCTTGCAGCCCGGCGAAGGCGGCCTGCACGGGGTCGAGAGAGGCGCGCGGCCGGCGGGCGTCCGCGGCCAGCCGCCGCCCCCAGAGCTGCCACACAACGACCGCCAGCGCCGCCAGCCCCAGCAGCGCCGCCCACGGTGTCTCGCGCCGGGGAGCGCGCGGCGGCAGGCCAGCCACCGGCGCCGGCGGCTCGAAGGCCGGCGCGGGCTGGCCCGCCGCGGCCGGGGCGGCCGGCGCGGTTGCCGCGGCGAAGGCGGCCGTCGGCTCAAACTCCACCCAGCCGTAGCCGGCAAAATAGACCTCGGCCCAGGAGTGGGCGTTGATTTGTCGCACCGTTTGGACGCCGGCGGCATCGGCCGGCTGTTGCCGGAAGCCGGCCGCCAGCCGCGCCGGCAGCCCCACCGAGCGGGCCATGACGACCATGGCCGAGGCATAGTAGTCGCAGAAGCCCTTTTGCAGGTCGAAGAGGAAATAATCGACGATATCGACGTCGGCCGGCGGCGGCGGCAGGTCAAGGGTGTAGGGGTACTGGTGCAGGAATGTCTCGATGGCGCGCGCCTGCTCGTAGGGCGAGGGTGGCGTCACGCCCGTCGTCGCGTCCAGTCCGGCCGCCTGGCGGGCCAGGGCGTGGACGCGGGCGGGCACGTCGTTGGGCAGGGCAGTATAGCGGGCGAGAACCTCCGGCGGCACGTCTTCCAGGCGGGCGGCGGCCAGGCCGCTGTCGAGCAGGGCTGCCGTCGCCTCGACGCTATAGCGGTGCGGGGCCAGGTTGCGCCCGCTGACGCCAACGAGGTCGGCCGCGCCGCGCCAGTAGACGGTCAGGTCATGGCTGAAGACGGCCGGGCGGCCGACGGTGTAGCGCGTCGCCCGGCGGTCGTAGAGCCAGGCCACCGTCTCGCGCAGGGGCACCAGCCGCCGGGCGGGCACGTCGCCGCCCTCCGGGAGGGCCTGCCCGGCGACGACCGCCTCCTCGCGCTCCGACGACCGCCGCCAGCCGCGGCCGGTGTACTCGTCGTAGCTGACCGAGCGCCAGTGGCGGGCCGAGAGAAGGGTGCCCGGCGACAGGCCGGCCGGCAGGGCTACGGTGGCGGTCATGACGACCGTCTCGCTCAGTTTCGGGTCGCCACCCAGCAGGAAGGCCCGCGGCAGCCCGCCCGCGCCGGCCGCGCCCTCGTCGGTGCGCGGCTGCTGGACGCCGGCGAAGGCCCGCTCCAGCGTCTGCTCGGTGGCCACGATGGCATCCTGCCGCTGGAAGGCCTCGGCGATGGCCCGGAAGTTGATCGCCGGCAGGGCCATGGCCAGCGACATGAGGCCCAGGCTGATGCCCGCGGCGTAGATGAGCAGGTCGGGGCGCACCTCGCTGGAATAGTCCACGCCGGCGGCGTCCCAATCGTCCTCGCGGAAGAGATAGTCCAGATAAGTGGCCGCAGTGATGGCCAGGCCAAAGAAGATGACGGCCCAGTAGAGGCCCGCCTGGCCATAAAAGGTGTTGACGGCCAGGGCCGCGCCGACCAGCGACAGCCCCCAGGTGGGCCGCCGCAGCCGGTAGACGCACCAGGCCAGTGTCGCGGCCACGAACCAGCCCGCCAGAGCCAGCCCCAGAGTGAAGGCGACCGTTTCGGTGCTGCGGCCGCCGGCGGCGACGGCCCGCGCCCAGCCGGCGGCGCGGTCGGCGAAGAGGGCCAGTTGCCGCGTCCAGAAGGCGAGCAGTTCGGCCGCGCCGCCGCGGGCGATGGCCCCGGGCGGCCATAGACCGGCCACCAGCGCCAGCGCCGCGCCGGCAACCACGAGCATGGCCCCGGCGGGCAGCAGCCGGACACCCCGTTGGGCCAGCCGCGCCGCCAGCAGGAAGCCCAACGCCAGCACGGGCACAACGACGCCGTCCTCCGGCGTCCAGCCGACGTCCAGCACTGACAGGGCCAGGCAGGCCAGCGTCGCCAGCAGCAGGCCAAAGGGCAGCCAGCCGTGGCGCGGCCGGTAGCGCCGGAG
>DAOSMQ010000360.1:0-3318 GCA_035372725.1 Promineifilum sp. (SeqCode) | reverse complement strand
CCCGGCGATCTCACTGTAGTACAGGCTGCCCAACGTCGCCACCAGGGCAATGATGAATGCCAGCCAGCCGCCGTAATCTTCCAGGAATTCCGATAGTTTCATGCGCCTCTCCAACTTTTGTTACTAGTGGGCGGGTATTGTAGCAGCCTTCGCGCTGGTGGCCAGCCGCGCCGAAAAGAGCAGGGCGCCGCAAGGCTCACGCAAATCTCACGCAAAGACGCGAAGTACACAAAGTTAAGAAAGCCTCTTAAGCTCGGCGTACTCTGCGTCTTTGCGCGAGATCTTCTTTTCTTCCTTTGCGCCTTGGCCTCTTGGCGACTTTGCGTGAGTTCCTACCACCATGACCAATCGCTTATTGACACGGCGCGTCATGGCCCGCTATCATTGTTGGTGGAGGTGGGACTGAATGCAACCTAAGGAAGTTACTCGCTTGTACCTCGCCCGGCACAATGCCCATGACGTGGAAGGCGTCATGGCTCTCTTTGCCGAGAACGCCTGCTACGAAATTCCGGGCCGTCTTGTTCGCCACGGCAAGGGTGAAATCCGTCAGGCCGAAGAGTGGGAGGCGGCCGTCCACGACCAGATCCGCACCGGCGACCTGGTCCAGGCCGACCATGAGGTCAGCTTCCGCGCCTTCGCCAGCAACGAGTGGTTGCGCGCCGCGGGGGTCGATGAACTGCGGTATACCTCAATGACCATTGCCGTGCGCGCCGGTCATATCATCCGCATCACCGCCGCTCTTGCGCCGGAGTCGTTGCGCGCCATCGAGACCGCGCACTGACGGCGCGCGACCGTTTGTGGTATGCTTCCCTCTCTGGCACGGCCGGCGCGCCGCGCCGGCCAATTTCGCAGAGAGGCGAAGCATATGCATGCTGCTGATGTTCTGAAGTACGGCAATCTAACTGTGCGACACGGTCTCCAGGGTCTGCCCGTAGACGACTGGACGACGGCCGGCGTCTGCGGCTGGTGGTCGGTGCGCGAGATCATCGCCCACCTGGCCTCGTTCGAGGTCATGCTGCTCGACGTGCTGGCCATTGCCGCTGGCGAGACAGACATCCACGGCTCCACCCTTCGCGCCTGGGCGCGCGACGGTCAGCGGTTTAACGACGAGCAGGTTGCCGCTCGCGCCGCGCTGTCGCCGGAAGAAACGCTGGCGGACTATATCGCCGCGCATGAGGCGGTGATGGCGCGCATCGCCGCTCTGCCAGACGGAGCGACAACGCGCGCCGGCTTCCTGCCCACCTACGGCCGCGAGTATGACCTTGACGACTTCCTGACCTATTCGTTCTACGGCCACAAGCGCGAGCACACTGCCCAGATCGCCGTCTTCCGCGACGCCATTAAGCGCTGAAGGGCCGGCGTGGCTGGGGCCGCGCCGCTTTTCATCGACTTGACCGGTGGACGGCCACAATCTCCCGGCTACCGGGGAGACAGGGTCGCCACCTGTCAGGTGGCTGTTGGCTGAATTCTCCCTTGACTTACAACGCGCCAGGCGTATACTTTAGCCATGACTAATTTAGTCGCGGCTAATTTAAGTGTTAGGCAGGGCGCGGGGAGGCCCTCCCACCCTGGCCCCGCCGCCGGTGACTATCTGCGCGCCCTCTTTGCCCTGGGCGAGAATGGCCGGGCCGTGACCACAACCGAGGTGGCCGGGCGCGTCGGCGTCCGCCCGGCGTCGGCGACGGCCATGCTCCAGAAGCTGGCCACGGCCGAGCCGCCGCTGGTGGACTATCACAAAAACCGCGGCGCGCGCCTGACGGCCGCCGGCGAACGCGCCGCGTTGGCTATAGTGCGCTGCCACCGGCTGCTAGAGCTGTTCCTACACGAAAAACTCGGCTACGGCTGGGACGAAGTCCACGACGAGGCCGACCGCCTGGAGCACGTCATCAGCGCCGATTTGGCCGACCGCTTGGCCGCGGCCCTCGGCCAGCCCACGCACGACCCCCACGGCCACGCCATTCCCGCGGCCGATCTGTCACTGGCCATCCCGGCCGCCCTCCCCCTGAGCGCGTTAACGCCGGGCCAGTCGGCCACTGTCCTCCACGTCAGTGATGACAACGCCGCGGCGCTGCGGCGCTTGGCCTCGTTCAATCTGCGACCGGGCGCGATCGTGACGCGGGAGGAGGCTGCCGGCGACGGCGCTGTGCGGCTACGTCTGCGCGCCGGGGCGTTGATTGCCGTCAGCCCGGCCGATGCCGCGCGCGTTTTCGTCGCCCCACCAAGACCAGAAGATATTGACTACACGCAATCTGGAGACTTCCACACGCCATGAAACACCCTACCCTCCTCGCCCTGGTCTTGCTTGTCTTGCTGGCGTCGGCCTGCGCCGGCGGCGCGGCGGCCAGCAGCGACGATGGCCACCTGACCGTCGTCACCACCACCGGCCAGATCGGCGATACGGCCCGCATCGTTGGCGGCGACCACGTCCGCGTGCTCAGCCTGATGGGGCCGGGCACTGACCCCCACCTCTACGTCGCCGGCATCAGCGACGTCGACAAGCTGCGCGGCGCCGACATCGTTTTCTACAACGGCCTCTTCCTGGAAGCGCAAATGGAGGCCGTGCTGGAACAGTTGGCCGAACGGCAGACCGTCGTCGCCGTCTCGGCCGGCATCGACCCGGCCAAACTGCTGCCCTCGGCCAAGTTCGCCAACGAGTTCGATCCCCACATCTGGTTCGACGTGCGCCTGTGGATGCAGACGGTCGAGCAAGTGCGCGACACGCTCATGGCCGCCGACCCGGCCAATGCCGCCGACTACGAGGCCAACGCCGCCGCCTATCTGGCCGAGCTAACCGCGTTGGACGCCTACGTGACCGCCCAGGCCGCCCGCGTGCCCGAAGCCCAGCGCATCCTTATCACGGCCCACGACGCCTTCAACTACTTCGGCCGCGCCTATGGCTTCGAGGTGCTTGGTCTGCAAGGGATCAGCACCGCCTCGGAGGCGAGCACGGCCGACGTGCAGCGCCTGGCCGACTTCATCGCCACGGCCCGCGTTCCGGCTGTCTTCATCGAGTCGTCCGTGCCCGTGCGCAATGTGGAGGCCGTGCAGGCCGCCGTGCGCGACCGCGGCTTCGACGTGCGCATTGGCGGGCAGCTCTTCTCCGACGCCATGGGCGACACGGACACCCCGGAAGGGACGTATGTGGGCATGGTGCGCTATAACATCGATACGATTGTCGGCGCCCTCCTGGCCAAATAGCAGTGCCTGGCACTTTCTGGAGTGCCTGGCACTTTCTGGACATGCCGCTCAAGAAGGTGCGACGCACCGACCGACTCGACAGTGCCTGGCACTTTCTGGACACGCCGCTCAAGAAGATGC
>DAOSMQ010000359.1:0-3326 GCA_035372725.1 Promineifilum sp. (SeqCode) | reverse complement strand
GGCTGGGCGCGAAGACCGTTTACCAGGCCCTGGGCCGCGTTCGGACGGACAGCCTGACAGGCTGTGCTACGAGACCGCCTTTCACTTAATGCAACCCGTAAGGTAAAACCGACACAATGGGAGACGACACCGCAATGAGAGGTCAGAACCACACATGGGCAGCACAGCAACACAAGCCACAAACGCGCGCCAGAACGGGACTGCCGTCACCGAAGTCCCGCTCTCCAGCGCCGATTTTCACTTTGCCTTCCACCCCAACCCCGACCGCATCTTCGACCGCGCCCAGCGCCCTTTCCGCCTGATGCGCGGCAAGCCGTCGATTAAGACCTACACCAACGCCATCTACGCCCCGGCCTTCCGCACCGCCAAGCAGAAGCTCGGTTGTCTCTATGACGAGAGCGGCAATCGCATTGAGGCGTCGATCACGCGGCGCAACCGCAGCGATATGGTCTACAACACCGACCCGCTGCGCTTCGAGGGCAACGCCAAAGAGCTGCCCGTCTACGACCGCCCGGTGCTCTATCTGGGCTTTCTCTACTCCCACTTCAGCCATTTCATGATCGAGACGCTGGGCCACTGGTGGGGGCTAACGGAGGAACTGGGCGGCATCGATCGCTATCTCATCCACATCAGCGACACCAGCTATCTGGAGCGCTCCTACGTCAAGGCGGCCATGGACGCCCTGGGCATCACTCGCGACCAGCTCGTCTTCTTCGACCAGCCGACACGCCTCAGCCGGGTCGTTGTGCCGGCCAACTCCGTCCAGATTCACAGCCACATCTACACCAGCTACAAGGATATCTTCAACAAGCTCTCGCTGGCGCTGGGCGCGGCCGACGTCGCCCCCACCGAACGGGCGGTGTTCCTGTCGCGGTCGAAGGATAAGCACGGCGTCCGGCGCTACCACGGCGAAGAGGAGATCGAGGCCTTCCTGGCCGAACGGGGCGTCACCATTGCCCACCCCGGCCAGCTGCCGT
This sequence comes from Promineifilum sp. (SeqCode), assembly GCA_035372725.1. Taxonomy (GTDB): domain Bacteria; phylum Chloroflexota; class Anaerolineae; order Promineifilales; family Promineifilaceae; genus Promineifilum. The sequence goes on along the minus strand of DAOSMQ010000359.1, from coordinate 2,349 downwards.
TTCGCGAGCAGGTCAAGCTGATCAACGAACACAGCCGCATCATCGGCTTCCAGGGCGGGCAGATGCTCAATATCGCCTTCGCCCTCCAGCCGAAAGAAGTTGTCTACCTGACTGACAACCGCGTCTGGGGGTCGTCGCTGCTAACTGATATTTGCTTCGACCACTCCTCCACCTATGTCAAGGTCGCCGACACCGAGAACGTCTTGCGCGAGATGTACCGCGCCGTCATCCGGCGGACAACCGGCAAGCGGGTCAAGACCGGCGGCTTTTCGCGCGGCCACACGGTCGATCTGGACCGGACTACGGCCTGGTTGGCGCAAATGCTCGCCAGCGACCGCGCGCCGGCGCGTTAACCATCCGGCGATCCAACCCACTCCCCTCCACTCCACCACGCTGTTCATCGTCGTGTTATACTTCACGACGATGAACAGCGATTTCCCCCGCACGGCTCCACCGGAAAGCCAGCGCGCCGCGGCCGGCAGCCGCGTCGTCGTCACTGGCCTGGGCACGCTCAACCCGTTGGGCCACGACGCCGCCGCGACGTGGGCGGCGGTTCGCGCGGGCCGCTCTGGCGTCGGCCCCATCACTCTCTTCGACGCCGCTGGCTACGAAACGCGCATCGCCGCTGAGGTAAAAAACTTCGACCCCGTGGCCCTCTTCGGCCGCAAAGAGGCCCGCCGCATGGCCCGGCTGACACAACTGGCTCTGGCCGCGGCCGGGCAGGCGCTGGCCGACGCGGCGCTGGGCCAGGCGCTCGACCCGGCGCGGGTGGGCGTCGTCGTCGGTAGCGGCATGGGCGCGCTAGACCCTATTGCCGAGGCGGCTGAGACGTTGGCCACCCACGGGCCGGCCCGCCTTAGCCCCTTCTTCGTGCCTATGATGCTGGCCGACACGCCGGCGGCGATCATCTCTATCGTCCACGGCCTGACCGGGCCGAACCTGGCTGTCTACTCCGCCTGCGCCAGCGGCAACAGCGCCCTCGGCGAGGCCGCGGCCATGATCCGGCGCGGCGCGGCCGACCTCATGCTGGCCGGCGGGGCAGAGGCGTGCGTCTTGCCGCTGGCGCTGGCCGGCTTCGGGGTCATGGGAGCCATCAGCCGGCGCAACGACGCGCCAGAGCAAGCCTCGCGGCCGTTTGATGCCGGGCGCGATGGCTTCGTTGTCGCTGAGGGCGCGGCCGTGCTGGCGCTGGAGGCGCGTGAGCACGCCCTGGCCCGTGGCGCGCACATCTATGGCGAGTTGCTGGGCTATGGCAGCAGCGCCGACGCCTACCATATCACCACACCACACGAAACCGGCGCGGGGGCGGCGGCATCCATGGCCGCGGCGCTGGCCGACGCGGGGCTGTCGCCGGCCGACGTGGACTATATCAACGCCCACGGCACTTCCACGGCGCACAATGACCGGGCGGAGACGGCGGCCATCAAGCGCGTCTTCGGCGAGCGCGCCTACGCCCTGCCGATTAGCTCCACCAAGTCGATGACCGGCCACCTGCTGGGCGCGGCCGGGGCGCTGGAAGCGATCTTCTGCTTGCTGGCGCTACGCGACGGGCTGATCCCGCCGACGATCAACTACGAGCAGCCCGACCCCGCCTGCGACCTCGACTGTGTGCCCAACGTTGCCCGCCCGGCCGGGCTGCGCGTGGTCATGTCTAACGCTTTTGGCTTGGGCGGGCACAACGCGACCTTACTCTTCGGGCGGTGAGAGATAGGGGATAGGGATTAGAGATTAGGGGAAGGAGCGCTCTTCCCCTGGCCCCTGGAACCTGGCCCCTATCGTTGCGTTCTTGGTGTGAGCTTCTTACAATCTGGCTAAGGAGACCCGTCATGAGACTAGGCAAAGATTTTATCGACAAACCCATCTACACCCTCGACGAGGGCAAACTACTGGGCAAGGTTCAAGACCTCTATCTGGACGATAGTCTGGAAACGGTACTGGGCGTTTATCTGGGCGCGCAGGGATTGGTGCGGCGGCGGGCGCAGCTCATCCGCAGCGGCGACGTGACCGTCTTTGGCGTCGACGCGGTGCTGGTCAAGACTGCCGGCGTCGTCACCGACGACACCGAGCTTGCGGCGGCGAAGAACTGGCTGCGGCGCGACAAGGTTGCCGGCCGCGACGTGGACACGCCCGGCGGCACGCGCCTCGGCGTCCTGGGCGACGTCGTCATCGACGCCACGGGCCGCGTCACTGCCTTCGCCCTCAGCCGCGTCTTCGTCGAGGGGCCGGTGGCGGAGAAGCGCGTGATCGACCGCCGCGCCGTGCAGGACACCGGCAGCGTCGACGGCCGCATGACCGTCGATCTGTCCCGCGTGGAGGCGGCCCTGGTCGATATGCCCGCCCTGCCGCCGG
>DAOSMQ010000358.1:0-3327 GCA_035372725.1 Promineifilum sp. (SeqCode) | reverse complement strand
GCGTGTCTCTGTCCAGGGCCTCGGCGTCGCTAATGCCGTAGTAGCTGGCCGCGGCCTGGAAAACGTGATAGGCGGTGATGGCCCGCAGAGTGGTGTAGCCGCCGGCGCTGCCGCCGCGGATGATCAGCCGCTCGCCGTCCACCCACCCCTGTTCCACCAGCCAGCGCGCGCCGTTGATACAGTCCTCCACATCGACGATGCCCCAGTTGCCGTTCAGCCGCTGGCGGTAGGCGCGGCCGTAGCCGGTGCTGCCGCCGTAGTTGACGTCGAGAATGGCGAAGCCGCGGCTCGTCCAGTACTGGCGGCTCAGATTCAGGTCGTCGGTCGTGGCCGAGGTCGGGCCGCCGTGGCTGGTGACGATCAGCGGTGGCAACTCGCCCACCGGAGCGGTGTAGTCGCGGTTGCGCGGCGCGTAGAAGAAGCCATAGGCGACTGTGGCGCGATTCTCCGGAATCGCGCTGTTTTCATCCTCAGCCGCGCGATTCGGGAGAATCGCGCCACGGGTGGGGAACTCGACCGGCTCGGCGATGGACAGATAGTCCTCATCGACGCTGAAGCTGGCCGAGCGGCGCAGGACAGTCGTGGCCACCTCGTCGCCGCTCACCTCCAGCAGGACGACGGCGGCAGCTTCGGCCGGCGAGACGCCCACGTAGACGACCCGGCCGCTGCTGCCGGCGAGCATCGTCCCCGGCAGGGCCAGGTCGAGCGGGCGCAAATCGCCGCTGCCCATGTCCAGCAGGGCCATGGCGCGGCGGCCGTTGCGCGTGTAGCTGCACACCAGCCGGTCGGGAGCGACGAAGGCGTAGGTGGACATGCCAAAGACCCACAGCGGTTGGCCGAACTCGGCTGCCATCGGGTAGAGCGGTTCGTCGGGCTGGCCGGCCCCGTCGCCGGTCAGGCGATAGAAGTTCCACCAGTCGCTGCGGTCGGAAGTGAAGATCAGGTCGCTATCGCCGTCCGCGCCGGGCGGCGACCAGGCGGGCTGGAAGATGGATTCGGCCGGGCCGCCGGCGACGCGGCGGGCGTGGCCCAGTGCTCCGTCGGTGGCCACGTCGGCCAGCCAGAGTTCCGTGCCGTCCCAGGGCATGTTGGGGTGGTTCCACGTCAGCCAGGCCAGCTTCCGGCCGTCGGGGCTGAGGCGCGGCGTGCTGTAGAAGTCGTTGCCCTCGGCCAGCACGGTCGTCGCGCCGTCGTGGAGCGAGACGGCCACAAGCGTGTTGACTGCCTCGCCCGGGCCGCGATGGTCTTCGCGCACGGCCAGTAGGCGTCCGCGGGCGGCATCGACCTGTAGGTCGGCGTAGCGCGCGCCGGCCGCCGGTGTCAGCGGTTGCGGCGCTTCGCCCGGCCGCTGGCGATAGAGGCGCTGGTCGTCGAAGTTAGCAAAATAGACGACGCCCTCATAGACGGCGTAGTCGCCGCCGCCGTATTCGTGGACGCGCGTGCGGGCGTTGAACGCCGGCGGGGTGATGTCCTCGGTGTGGCCGTCGGGCGCGCGGCGGACGACGACCTGCCGGCCGCGCTCCAGCGCCCGGCCCTCTAGCCAGTAGATATCATCGCCGTCGAAGCGAGGCTGCGACAGGTTGACCGCGCCGGCCAGCACCAGGTCGGCGGTGATGGGCGATTTCCAGGAGCCATAGGGGGCGATTGTGGGCGTAGACATGGGCCAATGATAGCCCTGGCGGGGTAGGATGGCCAGCCGGGGTCGGTGCGTCGCACTTTCTTGAGTGCGACGCACCTTCTGGGGGCGTTCAAGAACGTGCCAGGCACTTCAGAAAGTGCCAGGCACGGAGAGGGCAATCGCCGTCCGTTTCCAGGGGAACTGGTTGCGGTAGCGCGGCCGCATCTCAATCGGCAGGCGGGCGGCCACGGCCTCGATCTCGGCGCGCAGCCGGGCCAGCACCTCGTTGGCCCGCGCGTCGCCGGCGGCGGCCAACGCCTGATAGGCGGCCCACAGGCCGCGCTGGGTGTCCTCGTGCGTCTCCAATCCCTCGGCCAGCAGCCGGGGCAGCGCCGCCCCGGCGTAGCTCATGGCCTCGCTCGTGCGGCCCAGCACAGCCAGCGCCTCGGCCAGATAGAGCTGCGATTCCGACAGCAGATGCGCCTGGGCCAATTCTTCGCGCAGCGCCAGCGCGTCGCGCAGCCAGGGCAGGGCCTCGCCGGCGCGCCCGGCCTCCAGCAGCACGCGGCCAATGCCGTTGAGCACGTAGCCCAGCGTCGGCCGGTCGCCAGCGGCCTCAACCCCCTGCCGGGCCTCCTCATAGAGGGCCAGAGCGCGCTCCGTGTCCCCCTCTGTGGCCACGACAAAAGCCAGGTTGAGCAGCCAGATGTTGATGCCGATGGCATCATCCGTCTCGCGGGTGATGGCCAGAGCTTCCTCGAAGCTCGTCCGCGCCGTGGCCAGGTCGCCGGTGTCCATGGCCGTCACGCCCATATTGCCCAGGACGGTACCGGTGCCGGTGCGGTCGCCGAGGTTTCGGGCCAGTGCCAGGGATTCCTCGAAATAAGCCCACGCGGCTTCGTAATTACCCTCGTTCTCTTCCATCACGCCCATGCTGTTGAGCGTGCGCCGTTCGCTGCGCCGGTCGCCCGACTGGCGCGCCAGGGCGAGGGCCTGCTCGAAGTAGCCGCGCAAGCCGACGATGTCGCCCTGCTCCTGGGCGACCATGCCCAGCGAGCGCAGTACTTCCGCCTCGACGGCGCGCGGGCCGCCACGCCGGGTCAGCGCCAGGGCCGTCTCCAGCAGCCCACGGGCCCGGTCATAGACCCCCTGAGCGCGATAGGCGTGGGCCATGATAAGGTGCGCCTTCGCCCGCCGGGTGAAGTCGTCGGGCGCGGCGTGGCGCTCGGCCGCTTCGGCAGCAGTCATGGCCATGACCAGATCGCCGGTCGCGTTGCCGTAGAAGCCCCGGCACAGGGCCGCCTCGGCCAGCCGGTCGCCGTCGCCCAGGGCCGCGGCCAGCGCGTCGAGCGCGTCCAGGTCAGCGGCCTGTAACTCGCGCCGGCCCTGGATGTGGTAGATGGCCTCGCGCTCCAGCAGCAAGTCGAACCGTGTGGCGCGATTCTCCCGAATCGCGTCTTCCGCCGTCGCCGGGCGATTCGGGAGAATCGCGCCACTCTCGGGCGGGCGATTCGGAAGAATCGCGCCACTCTCCAGCAGAGTCAGGGCGCGGCTGAGAGCGCGTTCCGCCTCCGGCAGAGCGTGGCGGGCGGCGGCGTGCGCCCCGGCCCGCGCCTGCCACGCGGCCTCGGCGGCGGCGTCGCCGGCGGCGGCATAGTGGCCGGCGATGAGATCGGCGAACTCGTCCACGCGGTCGCCGCCCGCGCCGA
>DAOSMQ010000357.1:0-3338 GCA_035372725.1 Promineifilum sp. (SeqCode) | reverse complement strand
GCCGCCCGGTTCGGCGTAGAATGGGCTGAATCGGGAGGCTGCCCCGCCGTTTCCCGTCGCGCCTATGTACGATTCACTCGCCCGCGACGACTTTGAACGCGCCTACCAGCGCTCCCTGTGGCGCAAGCTCATCACGCGGCTGACCGGCAAGAGCAACCAGCTGCTGCCCTTCGACGAGGTGCGCCAGGCCCTGCCCTACCGCGGCCAGCGCGACATCGGCCTGCAAGAGGTGGCGCTGGACAAGATCGTCGGCAGCGTCGGCCGCTACCGCGACTTCGACCGCGCCTTCCTGCCCACCCAACGCCAGACGACCGAGCGCTGGGTCAATGTCAGCAAGGCCCGCTACAACGAGGTCGCCCTGCCGCCCGTCGAGCTGTATAAGATCGGCGAGGTTTACTTCGTCAAGGACGGCAACCACCGCGTCTCCGTGGCCCGCGAGCGCAAGCAGGCCATCATCGACGCCTTCGTGACCGAGATCGACATCCCCTTCCGCCTGACGGCCGACATGGACATCGACAGCGTGCAGCAGGAGAAGGCCTATGGCCAGTTCGTGCAGGACACCCGCCTGGACGAGTTGCGCCCCGACAGCGACCTGCACCTGAGCAACCCGGCCGAATACGCCCGCCTGCGCGAGCATATCGCCGCCCACCACTACTACCTGGGCACGGAGCGCCAGGCCGACGTCAGCTACGGCGAGGCCGTGCAGTCGTGGATCGACAACGTCTACCGGCCGCTGGTCGATGCCATCGAGGCCCAGGGGCTGCGCCGCCAATTCCCGGAGATGACCGCCGCCGACCTCTATCTGCGTGTCAGCGAGTACCAGTGGCTCGTGCGCGAGGCGGCCCAGGCCGACGTGGGCAGCGACGAGGCCCGCGACGAGGCCACCGAGCGCATGGCCGGCATCTACCAGCAGGGCGTCGTCCGCCGCGTCATCCGCACGCTGCGCGGCGCGAACTGGATCGATACGATGATCCGCGACAAGGAGTACGCCGCCTTCCTGGAGCGCACCGGGCTGCTGGCCCTGCGGCCGGACGCGCGCGTGCTGGCCAGCCTGCCCGGCAAGTACGAGAAGATCCTCCACCACATCGACGTCCACCACTACTACCTGGGGCTGGAGCAACAGCGCCACGTGCCCTACAGTGAGGCCGTCGCCTCGTGGTACGATAACGTCTACCTGCCCACCATCCGCGACATCCGCGAGCAGAACCTGCTGGCCGACTTCCCCGGCCGCACCGAAACCGACGCCTACATCTGGCTCATCGAGCACCGCGAGGAAATGGAACAAGCGCAGCCGTAGCACAGGCCGTTGGCCTGTCCCCGTAGCCCAGGCCGTTGGCCTGTCCCCTGTAACACAGGCCGTTGGCCTGTCCCCCGTAGCACAGGCCGTTGGCCTGTCTCTGCGGAACACAGGTCAACGACCTGTGCTACAACCCGTCCAGCGCCGCTTGCGCGGCCTTGCCCGTGGGCGAGGCCGCGTTCAATTCCACTGCCCGCGCCAGCGCCGCCCGCGCCCCGGCGGCGTCGCCCGTGGCCAGCAGGGCGAGGCCCTGATAGAGGTACGTCTCCTCCACGTTGCGGCCGCCCTGATTCTCCAGTGTCACCGCCGTCAGCGTCAGCACGTCGCCGGCGCGGCCCGCGGCCAGGTAGGCTTCGTAGGGCGCAAACTGGTACCACAGCATCCGCGGCGGCAGGCCCAGCTGCCGCGCCCGGTCGAAGGCCGCCGCCGCCCCGGCCATCAACGCCGCGTCCCCCGGCCCGGCCAGCGCGGTCAGGCCGCTGCCCAGGTTGAACCAGGCAAAGGGGTCGTCGGGCCGCGCCCGCGCTGCCGCGCGCGCCGCGTCCACGGCCGCGGCCCACATCGTCGCCGCGTCGGCGAAGGCCGGCCCCAGCGCCGCGGCCACCTCGGCGGCCCGCTCCGGCGGATAGACGACGACGAACGCGCCATTGAACTGCGCCCACGTCCGCGCCGTCTCGTCGTAGCCGGCCAGCCCCTCCCCCTGCCACGGCCCCAGGTAGGTGTCGCGGACGCTGAAGTGGCGGGTGATGTCGTCGTAGGCGAAGACGGTCAGGTAGTGGCCCATCCAGCCCGTGGCCGCGTCCGGCTCCAGCCCCGTCTCGATGATGACCGGCACGCCGGCGGCCAGCAGCGCCCGCAGCGTGTCGATGTCGCCGCCGGCGTAGGCCGCCGCCCGCAGGGGTGTCTGCTCATTGACATAATCCACCAACTCGTCCGGCGAGACGTTGCGATCCTCGTAATTCGGTCGCACCAGCGCGGCCACGGCGAACTGATCCACGTCGATGCCGTAGTGGTTGAGCACCAGGGTCAGGTTCGTCGGGCCGCAGTTGTTGAACTTCTGGGGGATGATGGGAATGTTGGCCACGCGGCCGTAGGGCGGCAGGGACGGGGCGGGCGTTTCCGTGGCGGCGGCGAGCGTTGGCGCGAGTGGCGGCGCGGGCTGAGCCGTGGGCAGGGCCGGCGTGGGCGAGGGCGCGGCCGGCGGCTCGGCCACCAACTGCGCCAACTCAAACGTAGCCACGGGCGCGGCCGCCGTGGTCACAGCGGCCGTGGGCAGCGCCGCCGGCAGCGGCGTCGTCACCAGCGCGGCGACCGGCTCTGGCAAATAGACGCGCACGCGCCCCGGCAGTCGCGGCAGCGCCCACCACGTCGCCCCGCCCGCCAGCGCCGCCAGCGCGACAGCAATCAACAGCCAGCGTTTCTTGCCTACCATGCGCCCATTATACGGGCAGCGCGATGAATGGGTAGGGGCAGTGGGTTAGCGGCAGGGTCATTGCAAAGCCGGAAGGAGCGCTCACGCAAAGCCGCAAAGTAAGCGAAAGACGCCAAGAAAAAGCTCGATCATCGGCCATTTCTTCTTTGCGCCTTTTGCCCCTTCGCGCCTTTGCGTGAGAGCCTATTGACGTTGTCATGACCCTGAGGCAGTGGTCGGCGGTCCGTCGTTGGCGGTCAGCGCGCTCCCACTGCCCACTGCCCACTTCTATCAGCTATAATCCCCCCCATGAACGAAAAGGTCGGCTTCATTGGACTGGGCATCATGGGCGGCGCGATGGCCGCGAATTTGTTGAAGGCCGGTTTCGACGTGACGGTCTGGAACCGCACGCCCAGCCGCATTACGCCGCTGGCGTCGGCGGGCGCGGCCGTGGGCGACCATCCCGCCGACGTGGCCGGCCGCAGCGACATCATCGTCGTCTGCGTCAGCGACACGCCCGACGTGGAGGCGGTCGTCCTCGGCCCCGACGGCGTGCTGGCCGGGGCGCGGCCGGGCGCGCTGGTCATCGATTGCAGCACCATCAGCCCGGAGGCCACCCGCGCCATCGCC
>DAOSMQ010000356.1:0-3352 GCA_035372725.1 Promineifilum sp. (SeqCode) | reverse complement strand
GGCGTCTCGTAGCGGCTCCAGCCGGGAATGGGCCGCATGACCAGCATCTGGTCCAGCCCCATCTGGCCGTGGTAAATGCTGCCCTCGGTCAGGCCATAGCGCTGCTCCAGGTCGAGCGGCGTCACGACGCGGCAATGGACGACCGTGGCCCGCGTGCCGGGGGCCACGCCTTCGAGTACGTCCAGCACGGCGTCGCCGAACGCGGGTGCCTGGCCGGCCCAATCGCCGTCGCGCAGGGCATAAGGGGCGTAGAGGGCAGTGATGGTCAGAATATGGTGGCCGGCCGGGGCCAGAGACGGGTCGTTCAAGGTTGGAATAACGATTTCCAGGTAGGGGCGCTCAGAGGCGCGGCCATACTTGGCCGCGTCGTAGGCGCGCTCGATGTAGTCGAGGCTGGGGCTGACGCGGATGCGCCCGCCCAGTTGCTCAGTCCCGGTCGCGCCGGCGAAGTCGGGCAGGCCGTTGAGGGCCAGGTCGACGCGGGCGGTGCTGCCGCGGTAGATGATGTTGCGGACGGCGCGCATCGTCTCCGGCTCCAGGTGTTGCGGGCCAACGAGGTCGAAGAGCGTCCGCCGCGGGTCGGCGTTGGACAGAACGACGCCGGCGCGAATGGTCTCGCCGCTGTGCAGGACGACGCCGGCGGCGACTGGCTCCAGGTCGCCCTCGATCAGAATGCGCTCGACGGCCGCGCCGGTGCGTATCTCCGCGCCACGAGCGCGCGCCGCCGCGGCCAACGCTGCCGCCAGCGCGCCCATGCCGCCGGCGACGGGCCGGACTTGCAACAGCCCGCCGAGATTCTGGTAGAGGAAGCCCAGGTTGGTGCCCGCGCCACGCGGCCCCAACGTCGCGCCGACGACGGCCGAGCCGCCCAACGCGCCCTTGAGGACGTCACTCTCGAACCACTCGTCCAGATAGTCGCGGACGGCCATGGGCAGGATGCGCATCAGTTCCATCATATCGGCGTCGCCCAGCCGCTTAAGGCGTAGCGCCAGCGGCGCCCAGCCCTTCAGGTCGCCGCCGCGCAGGGCACTCAGATCGGGCGGGGCCAGCAGCAGCATGCCGCTGAGCAGCCGGGCCACGCGCTCGACCTGAGCGCGGAAGGCGGGCCAGCGCTCGGCGTCGTGGCGGCTCAGGCGGGCGATCTCGGCTGTCGTCCGGGCCTCGTCGCGCCAGATGGTCAGGCTGCGGCCGTCGGGCTGGGGCGCGAAGAGCAGCGCGGGCGGCTGAGCGAAGGCCAGGCCGTGGCGGCCCAGGTCGAGCTTGCGAATGATCTCCTCCTGCAACAGAGCCGCGTCGGTGGCCCCGGTAGGGACGTAGTAGCCGGGCCAGGCCTCTTCCGCGCCGGCCACGCCGCCGAGCGCCGGTCGCTGCTCCAGCACAAGGACACGCTGGCCGCCCGCGGCCAGCGTCGCCGCGGCGACAAGGCCATTGTGTCCGGCGCCGATGATGATCGTGTCGTAGAGTACTGTCATTGTTAGCTCCTAGAGTCCCGTAACGCCTCCAGCGCCCCCAAACGCCCCGGCGCGCCCATGATGCCACCGCCGGGGTGGGTGCCGGAGCCGCACTGGTAGTAACCCTTGATGGGGGTACGATACTTCGCATAGCCAGGGGCGGGGCGTAGGAAGAAGAGTTGTGAGAGGTTTAGCTCGCCGTGGAAAATATTGCCCTGGGTGATGCCGGTGATGCGCTCTACGTCCACCGGCGTCAGGACTTGCCGGTGCAGAATCAGGTCGCGGATGTTGGGGAAGTAGGTCGCCAGCACATCGACGACGGCATCGCCAAAGGCGTCGCGCCGGGCGTCGGTCCAGTCGCCATCGGCCAGCTCGTAGGGCGCGTACTGGACGAAGCAGGACATGACGTGCTTACCGGGCGGGGCCATGTCGGGGTCGATCATTGACGGGATGATGATATCGACGTAGGGGCGGCGCGAGAAGTGGCCATATTTGGCGTCGTCATAGGCGCGTTCGATGTAGTCGAGATTGGGGCTGATGGACACGGCCCCGGCCAGATGACGGCCGACACCCGGCCGGCAGCCTAGCTCCGGCAGCCGGTCGAGGGCTAGGTTAACTTTGCCCGACGAACCGAACGTTTGGAAGCGCCGCACCGCGACAACCAGATCATCGGGCAGTTGCTGCGGATCGACCAGGCGCAGGAATGTCTGCTTGGGGTCAAGGCTGGAAAGAACCAGCGGCGCGCGAATCTCGTCGCCGTTCTCCAGGACGACGCCGGCGGCGCGGCCGCCGGACGTCAGCACGCGGGCCACGCCGGCGTTGCAGCGCACCTCGGCCCCCTGCGCACGGGCCGCCTGGGCCAGCACTTCCGCCAGGCCGCCCGTGCCGCCCTTGTGGAAGCCCCAGGCGCGGTAGGCCCCGTCGATCTCGCCCATGTAGTGGTGGAGCAGCACGTAGGCCGTGCCGGGCGAGCGCGGGCCGAGGAACGTGCCGATGATGCCGCTGGCCGACAGCGTTGCCTTGAGCGGCTCCGACTCGAACCACTGCTCCACGAAGTCGGCCGCGCTCATGGTCATCAGTTTGGCCAGCATATAGAGCTGCTCCTGCCCCAGCCCCAGGAAGTGGCGGGCCATCTCCAGCAGGCCCATCATGTCCTTGGGGTGCAGCGTCGTCGGGTCGGGCGGAATGACGCCGAGGATGTACTTGACCGCCTTGGCCATGAAGTACATGCTGCGGGCGTAGTCGTCGTAGGCGTCGGCGTCGCGCGGCGAGAAGCGGGCGATGTTGCGCAGCGTCTGGTAGTGGTCGCCGTCGCGGTAGAGGTAGTCGTCGCCGTCCAGCGTCGGCGTCAGTGTGCTCTCCAGCGGCAGGATGGTCAGGCCGTGGGCGGGCAGGTTCAGTTCGCGGACGATCTCCGGCCGGAAAAGGCTGACCACGTAGGAGAAGACGGTGAACTTGAAGCCGGGGTAGATTTCTTCGGTCACCGACGCGCCGCCGACAAGGTGGCGTTTCTCCAGAATGAGCGTCTTCTTGCCTGACCGCGCCAGATAGGCCCCGGCCACCAGGCCGTTGTGTCCGGCGCCGATCACGATGGCGTCGTAGTGTTGGTTGGTCATGGTCTCCTCTTTTTAGGGGCTAGGTTCCAGGTTCCAGGTTCCAGGGAAGAGCGCTCTTCCCTGGAACCTGGAACCTGGAACCTAGCCCCTCTTCCGCGGCGGATCGAAGAACGGCGTCGGCACAATCCGCGCCGGGCAGAGCTTGCGCTTGAACTCGACTGTCACTTCGACATCAACCGCCCCGCCCATGGGCGCGGCTGGCGTCAACAGCTGGCCGATGCCGACGTATTGCTTGAGCATGGGCGAGAAGGCATGGCTGGTTAGCTGGCCGATCTGCGTGCGGCT
>DAOSMQ010000355.1:0-3358 GCA_035372725.1 Promineifilum sp. (SeqCode) | reverse complement strand
GTCCTTGAAGACGTGGTAGTTGGTCAGCATCAGGTCGGGGCCGACAAGGAAGCCCGTGCCCAGGGCGCGACCGCTGGGCCGCTCGATACGGCCGACGGCCTGGGCGGTGTAGATCGCCCCGGCCAGCATGTCGATGTCGATGAAGTTGTCCTCGGAGTTGACGATCAGCTCCAGCTCGGCCTGGTCGCCCACAGTGGGGTCAAAAGGCGGCTCGTCGGCCGGGGCCGGCGGCTCGCTCGGCGGCGACAGGGCCGGGTCGGTCTGGCGCACCGGCTCCGTGTCGAGCTGATAGTCCGCCTTCAGTCGCGCCAGATAGGCCGTATCGGCGATGAGCTGGTACTTGACCATCATCTCGGCCAGGAAGCGGGCGTCGGCGTTGTTGGTGTCGGCCATCTGGCGGACGTAATCGACCAGCGCGCCCAGAGCATGGTACTGCGGCTGGCTGGGCACGGCCGGCAACATGCCAAACGGCTCCAACCGGGTGACAAGCTCCTGGGCCAACGTCCGCGGCGCTTCGGCGGCCAGGTTGACGGCGGTCACGAAGCGGCCCAACCCGGCCGTATCCAGGAAGCTGGCCCGCGCCGCCGGCCCCATCTTCAGGTCGTAAACGTTGGCCAGCACTCTGGCCAGTTGCTGTTTGTCTGTCAGTGTCAAAAATCCTTCGGCCATCGCAATCCCTCCTTAGCTGCCCCTTATCCGGCAGCCTGATTCAGCCCATAGCGGGCGACGATCTGGACGAGTGTGGCCCGCGCCCCCTCCGGCAAGGTGTCATCGTCAAGCAGATACTTCAGCAGACGGCCGAGCGCGTAGTCACCCGGCGCGATCTGGCCGCGGTCGTTGAGGCGCAGCAGGACGGCGTTGGCCACCTGCCGCGCCGAACCGGACAGATCGACGTCGAGATACGACAGCACGCCGGCGATGGCCAGCATGTCGCGGCGCGCGCCGGGCGTGTTGAATTCGGAGTGGTGGGCCAGGATGGGCGAGAGGCGCTGCAAGTCCTCGGTGCTGACGGCCGTGGCCGGCGGGGCGCTGCCGTCACTGTTACCCGCGTCCGGCTGTGGCCCGTAGCCGTAGCGGCCCAGAATCTCCAGCCAGGGTATGTCCGGCAGCAAAACCGGCCCCACCGTGGCCAGCTTGCCGACCAGGTCGCGCCGGCCGATGTAGGCCGCCAGTTCGCGCGATTTCTCGCTCAGGCTCGTGCCGGGCAGGTTCTCGATGTTGAGGCCCAGGTCCTGACACAGATCGGCCAGCTCGCTCAGGCTCAGGCGGTTGCGGAAGGTATTGCGCAACTCGACCAGTAACTCGTTCGGCACGATAGCCATGCGACACTCCTCTCGCGGCCAAGGGTTTCTGTCTGGCACAACTGCGCCGGACTTGGCAAATAATAACATAAAGTCGGCGATCTCTTCAACGAAAGCGAGGCTCCTGGTGGGTCTTTTTACAGAGCCGTCGTGCATATGAGAGGGCAGCCCGCGCTTGTGATTTTTAGCACGAATGCTGTTAAACTGGCCGGCTATGGACAATGCCAACGGCCGACCCGCGCCCATCGTCTCGGTGCGCGATGTCTACAAACGCTTCCCCGCCGGCGAAACGGAGGTGACGATCCTCAAGGGCGTCTCGCTCGACATCTATCCCGCTGAGTTCGTGGCCATCGTCGGCCCGTCGGGCAACGGCAAATCGACGCTGCTGAACATGATCACCGGCATCGACCACCCCAGCGAGGGGCAGGTTATCGTCACTGGCCAATCGGTGCACGCCATGAGCGAGAACGAACTGGCCGTCTGGCGCGGCCAGCACTTGGGCATCATCTTCCAGTTCTTCCAGCTATTGCCGGCCCTCAGCCTGGTCAAAAATGTCATGCTGCCGATGGATCTGGTCAACCAGCGGCCGCGGCGCGAGCGGGCCGAGCGGGCCATGGCCCTGCTGGATATGGTGGGCCTGGCCGACCAGGCCCACAAGCTGCCCAGCCAGGTGTCGGGTGGCCAGCAGCAGCGTGCCGCCGTCGCCCGCGCGTTGGCCAACGACCCGCCGCTGCTGGTGGCCGACGAGCCGACGGGCAACCTGGACTCGACCACGGCCGAGAACGTCTTCCAGCTTTTCTTGAAGCTGGTCGCCGGTGGCAAGACGCTGGTCATGGTCACCCACAGCCGCACCCTGGCCGCCCGCGGCTCGCGCGTGGTCGAGATTCGCGATGGCCTGATCGCCCACGATAGCAGCGCGGCCGCTCGACCACAGAGGTCTTCTGCGACCCCAGCGGTCTCCCTGACCTACTGACCACTCTCTTCAGCCATGGGCGTCCTCCTCGACAAGGTCTGGTTTGACCTCTGGCACCGCAAGGCGCGCACGCTGCTGGCCGTGCTCAGCATCGCCGCGGGCGTGTTCGCCGTGGGGGCCATGTTCGGCCTGACCGACCAGATGCTGTCGGGCATGGATGCCGCCCACCGCGCCGTCAACCCGTCGCACCTCAACATCATCCTGCGCCGGCCCATCGACCGGGCCACGGCCGAAGCGCTGACCGATATCCCCGGCATTGTCGACGTCGAGCCGATGAATCTGCGGACGATGCGCTACAAGACCTCGCCCGACGAGACCGAGTGGCAGGCGGCCACGGTCGTCGCCCGCGACGACTATGAGAACCAGATATTCGACTACCTGACGCTGACGGCCGGCGAGTGGCCCGGCAACAAGCACATCGCCGTCGAGCGCATTACCAGCAGCTACTACGGCATCGACCTGGGCGACGAGATCATCTTCGAGATGGACGGCACCGACCGCGCCTACCCCGTCACCGGCCTCATCCGCCACCCGTTCGTCCCCCCGCCCCAGTTCGGCGGCAACGCCTACTTCTTCGTCGATAGCGAGATGATGGCCCGCTTCGGCCTGCTGGAGGGGCAATTCGTTCAGTTGCTCGTCCAGGTGGAGCCGTATAGCGAGGACTATGCCCGCGACCGCGCCGCGGCTATCAAGCAGGAATTGGCGCGGCAGGACGTCGGCGTCAGTCTGGTCATCTATCAGGAGCCGGACAAGCATTGGGGCCACGACACCGTCCTCGGCATCACCCTTGTGCTGCAAATCCTGGCCGTCGTCGCCCTGTTCACCAGCGTGGTCATCGTCATCAACACGACGACAGCGATCATCACCCAGCAGACCGACCAGATCGGCGTCATCAAGGCGCTGGGCGGCACGACGCGCGTGGTGGCCCGCGTCTACCTGCTGGGCGTGCTCATCTTCGGCCTGTTGGCGTTGGTCATCGCCCTGCCGGCGGGCATGGCCATGGCCTTCCTGACCACCAGGCAACTCCTGTTGCTGTTCAACATCGACTACGTCGGCTTCCGTTTCTCGACGCGGGCGGTGATCT
>DAOSMQ010000354.1:0-3377 GCA_035372725.1 Promineifilum sp. (SeqCode) | reverse complement strand
ACAAGTGTGGCACACTTGTGTGGCGCACAAATGTGGCACACAAGCGTGGTACACTTGTGTGGCGCACAAGTACGACGTACAAGTCCGTGCGCAAGACGGACGCGCGACACCCGTTTGGCTGTTGCTCCAGGAAGGAACACAGAGGCATGAGCGAGAGAATCGTAATCGAAGCGGAACCCCGCGAAATCACCGGCAAGCAGGTTAGTCAGTTGCGGCGCGAGGGCTGGATTCCGGGCGTCATTTACGGGCGCAAGGAGCCGGTCTCAGTGCAAATGGAGCAGAAGGCGCTGCGGCGCGCTCTCCGGACCGTGGGCACAACCCACCTGGCCGACGTCAACGTTGGCGGTCAAATGCGAACGGTGCTGGTGCGCGAGATTCAGCAGCACGCCACGCGCGGCGACCTTGTCCACGTCGATTTTATGGAAGTGGACATGAAGAGCAAGCTGCGGGCCACAGCCGAGCTGGTGGGCGTCGGCATGTCTACGCCCCAGTCTCAGGGCCTGGGTGTGACCACGATGATGTTGCGCGAAGTGGACATCGAATGCTTGCCGGAAAACCTGGTGGCCGAGATCGAGGTTGACCTGAGCGCCATCCAGGCGGCTGATGACGTCATCCACGTCCGTGACCTGACCGCGCCCACGGGCGTCGAGATTCTGTCCGATCCCGAGCTGATGGTGGCGCGCTTCGAGTTTGCCGCCAGCGACGAAGAGGAAGCCGGTGAGGTCGAGGCCGAGGCCGACGTGGAAGTTATTACCAAGGGCAAGAAGGAAGAAGAGGACTTCTAGACCGGGCCGTGTCTCGAGCCGAGCGCGCCGCCCTGGCCTTTATCTTGCTGGTCGCGGCCGCCCTGCGCCTGACCGGACTGGACTGGGACGGCTTCCAGCATCACCATCCGGACGAGCGCTACATCACCTGGGTAGCGACCACAATCGAATTCCCGCGGCCCGGCTCCATGAGCCGGGCCGACTGGCAACCGCAAACATCGACGTTCAATCCCTTCCACTGGCCGCCCGCGGCCAGCAGCGAAGGGATTGTCGTTTTGCAGGACGAGCCGCGCGACTTCGCTTATGGCCACCTGCCGCTCTACCTGGGGGTCTTGGCTACGCGCTTTGTTGAACGACTGGGGCCGCTACTCATCCCGTTGCTGCCGGCCGGCTGGTCGCTGACCGGCGACGTGTTGAATGGCGCAGGGCGCATCGAGTTCCATCATCTGGCCATTGTCGGCCGGGCCTTGACGGCGCTGTTCGACGTAGGCACGGTAGGGGTAGTGTTCCTGCTTGGCCGGCGGCTCTATGGCGTCGGCGTCGCTCTGCTGGCGTCTGCCTTTCTGGCCGTGGCTGTGCTGCCCATCCAGTTGGCCCACTTCTTCACCAGCGACCCCTATCTGACCTTCTTCGCCGTCGCCGCGCTCTATGCCCTGGTTGCCGGCCACGGGGCCGGCGACGCGCGCCGGCGGCAGCGATGGTGGCTGGCTGCCGGGGCGCTGATCGGCCTGGCGGTGGGGTCGAAGTTCTCGGCCATCCTGCTCTTTGCGCCGCTGTTGTGGGCTATTGGCAGCGGCGAACGGGCGGGGCGACGATGGGCGGAGGGCCTGGCAGCGGTGGCCGTGGCTGTCCTTGTTTTTGCCCTGACCAACCCCTTCGCGCTTCTCGACCGCACCTGCCCCGCGCCGGCGGAATGGCCGCGCCTTGGCCCACTGGCCGCGCCAGAGGCCCTCGTGCGCTCGTGCTACTTGCAGAACCTGGCCGAGCAAAGCGCCATGGCGCGCGGCACGGCCGATCTGGGCTTCACGCGCCAATATACGGGCACCGTGCCGTATCTGTACTTCATCGAGATGCAGATTCGTTGGGGCCTGGGGCCGCTGCTGGGCGTCGTCGCCTTCGCCGGACTGGGCTGGGCTATCTGGGGACTGCTCTGGCCGCCGGGCGCGGCCGGTAGCGACGGCTGGACGCGGCTGCGGCGCGAGCCGGTTGTCATCCCGCTACTATGGGTCGTGCCCTACTTCCTGATCACCGGCGCGTTTGCCGTCAAGTTCATGCGCTACATGCAGCCCATTCTGCCGCTGCTGGTGCTCTTCGGTGCGGCCATGCTCTGGGCCGGCGGGCGGCGTTGGCAAGAGCGGCGGGCCACGGCGCGGCCGGGTCGTTGGGCAGGGGGCGTGGCCGGCATCGTTTTGGCCTTCACGGCCCTCTACGCCGCTGCCTTCATGGCCATCTATAGCACCGAACATCCCTGGAACGCGGCCTCGCGCTGGGTCTATGAGCACGTGCCGCCGGGGACGACACTGTTGTCGGAGCAGTGGGACGACTATCTGCCGGTGCCTCTGCTGCTGGACGGCCAGCGCCACCTGCGCAACGAGTACCCCAACGTCGAGTTGACCTGGCTCTCGCGCCCCGACGCAGCCGACGACGAGGCCAAGCTGCGGGCCAATCTGGAAGCGCTGGCCGCGGCCGACTACGTGACCATCCTCTCCAACCGCGTTTATGGCGTCGTGCCGCGCCTGCCCGACCGCTATCCGCTGTCGTCGCGCTATCACCAGCTGCTGTTCGACGGCGAACTGGGGTACGAACTGGCGTGGGTGGGCGGCCGCGCGCCACGGCTGTTCGGCCTGACCGTCCGGCTCGACACCTTTGCCTGGCCGGGCCTGACCCCACCCGCGGCCGTGGCTGCCTATCTCCGCGCCGGGCCGGCGCTGTCGTTTGGCCGGGTGGATGAGAGCTTTGTCGTTTACGACCAGCCGTTGACGATGATCTTCCGCAACACGGGTCGCCTGACGGCCGAGCAAATGCGCGCCGCCTTTGACGCAGGAGCCACAGATTGAGCCACCCCAACACGGCCGGCGCGCGCCGCTATCTCTTCCTGACCGTCTTCGTTGCCGGCATGTGCACGCTGGCCGTCGAGTTCACAGCCAGTCGTCTCTTGCAGACGGTCTACGGCACGTCCAACATCGTCTGGGCCAACGTCATCGGCCTGGTATTGCTGTCGCTAACGGTTGGCTACTTCGCCGGCGGGCGGCTGGCCGACCGGCGACCGGGCGCGAGCCTGTTCTACACCCTGGTCAGCTTGGCCGGCTTCGCCGCCGTCTTCTTTTTGCTGCTGACCAGCGTCATCCTGCGCGGCGCGGCCGGGGCGCTGGCGGTCATGAACGTTGGCGCGGTGGCCGGCTCGCTGCTCCTGGTCGTGCTGGCCCTGGTCGTGCCGGTGACGTTGCTGGGCTGCCTGTCGCCGTTCGCCGTA
The DNA here is from genome assembly GCA_035372725.1 of Promineifilum sp. (SeqCode). Classification (GTDB taxonomy): domain Bacteria; phylum Chloroflexota; class Anaerolineae; order Promineifilales; family Promineifilaceae; genus Promineifilum. The sequence continues at coordinate 140 of DAOSMQ010000354.1, read as the reverse complement.
CGCCTGGCCGTGCGCGACGTGGCCGAGGCGGGGCGCGTCAGCGGGCGCATCTACGCCGTCTCCACCCTGGGCAGCCTGCTGGGGACGTATTTGCCCGTGCTGGTGGTCATTCCCCTGGCCGGGTCGCGGGCGGCGGCGGT
>DAOSMQ010000353.1:0-3392 GCA_035372725.1 Promineifilum sp. (SeqCode) | reverse complement strand
GCGAGGTGACATCGGCAACACGGCGGCAGTGACCAGCACCGAGACGCCGACCGAGACCCCGACAGCCACCGAGACGCCGTCAGCTACGCCGACCCTGGACTTCGACGTGCTGCCCAGCGAGACGCCGACCATCGACCCCTCGGCCAGCCCGACGGCGACGGCGACGCCCTGACCGGACAAGGATCACTAGCGCTCATGGACACTTTCGATCTCCTGAAACGCCTGACAGAAACGCCGGGACCGTCGGGCAACGAACATGCCATCGCCGCCACGCTGCAAGAACTGTGGCGGCCGTTGGTCGATGAGACGACCATCGATCGCGTCGGCAGCCTCGTCGCCATCAAACGCGGCGCAGGCGATAGCGAGCCGCGGCCGCGCATCCTTCTGGCCGCCCACGCCGACGAACTGGGGTTGATGGTCACCAACATCGTCGCGCACGGCGGCTACGGCTTCCTGCGCGTGACCAACCTCGGTGGGGTCGATCGCCGCCACCTGATGGGCCAGACGGTCGTCGTCCACGGCCGCGAAGCGCTGACCGGCATCCTCGGCGGCCTGCCCGATGCACGGCTACCGGAGGAGGCGCGTGGTCAGGCCTACACCTATGACAACCTCGTCCTCGACGTGGGCCTGCCCATTGACCGGCTGCGCGAGTTGGTGGCGGTGGGCGACTTCGTGAGCTTCCGCCAGCCGCTGCGCCGCCTGCAGAAGAACCGCGTCGCCGGCAAGGCGCTGGACAATCGCTCCTCGCTGGCCGCGGTAACGCTCTGTCTGGAGGCTCTCCAGGCTCGCCACCACGCCTGGGACGTAGTTGCCGTGGCCACGGCGCAGGAAGAGACCGTCTACCTCGGCGCATACACCAGCGGCCACGCCCAGCGCCCCGACATCGCCGTGGCCATTGATGTGACCCATGCCAAGGGGCCAGGCGCCAATGACGGCAACCTGGCCGAACTGGGCAGTGGCCCGGTGCTGGGTCTGGGCGCGGAGATTCACGCGGCCGTCTATCAGGGATTGCGCGCCGCCGCCGAGGCGCTGGAAATGTCGGTTAGCGTGGAGGCCAACGCCAGCGGCGGAGGCACGGACGCCTATGCTTTGCAAACGGCCCGCGAGGGCATCCCCACCGGCCTGGTGGAGATTCCTCTGCGCTACATGCACACGATGGTGGAGACGGTCGATGTGGGCGACGTGGAGCGCGTCGGCCGCCTGCTGGCCGAGATGATCGCGCGGCTGGACGATGACTTCCTGCCCAACCTGCGCGCGGAACTGATGCGGCCGGACAACCGCAAGGACAATGGCCAATGAACCAGCTCCTGCAACAACTGACGGAGGCCGTCGGCGTCTCCGGCGGCGAGAAGGAAGTGCGCTTGCTGTTGCGCGACCTCATCGTCGACCACGTCGATGAGTGGTCGGTCGACGCCATGGGCAACCTGCTGGCCACCAAGCGCGGCACGGGCGCGATGGACATGCGCGTCCTCGTCGATGCCCACATGGACGAGGTCGGCCTGCTGATCACCGAGATCGAAAGCGGCGGCATGTTGTGCTTTGCCAGGGTGGGCGGCTTTGACGACCGCGCCCTGCTGGGCAAGGTCGTCCAGATCGGCCCGCAAAAGGTCATCGGTATCATCGGCGCGCGGGCCATCCATCTGCTCAAGTCGGGCGAGTACGGCAAAACCGTGAAGGCCGACGCCATGCGCATCGACATCGGCGCGAAAAACAAGGATGGCGCGGCGGGCAAGGTGAGGGTGGGCGACTACGCCGCCTTCGTCACTGCCTATGAGGAGAACACCGCCGTTGGTGGGCGGACGGCCATCGGCAAGGCGTTCGACAACCGCGCCGGCTGCGCGGCTCTGGTGGAGTTGTTGCGCGGCGAGCGCTACCCGTTCGACCTGGTGGCCGCCTTCACTGTGCAGGAGGAAGTTGGTCTGCGCGGGGCCAAGATTGCCGCCTACAGCGCCCGGCCCGATGCGGCGCTGGTGCTGGAGTGCACGCCCGCCTACGACCTGCCTGACGAGGCGGACGTCAGCCCCAACGTGGCCCTCGGCCAGGGCGCGTCCGTTTACGTCATGGACGCCCGCACCATCCAGGATCCGCGGCTGGTGGCCCACCTGACACGCACGGCCGACGCCCGTGGCATCGCCTACCAGGTTCGCCAGCCCGGCGGCGGCGGCACGAATACCGGCGCCATCCAGCGCGGCGCGGCCGGTATCCCCGTGGCCACGCTGGCCATCCCCGGCCGCTACGCCCACACGCCAACGATGATGATCAGCCTCGACGACTATGACAGCGTCGTCCGCCTGGCCGAGGCCGCCCTGCGCGACCTGACGCCGGAGATCGTGCGCCGCTCGTGAACGACAAAGGGACTACACCTATGAACGATCTGCTCCGCTCCCTGGTAGAAGCCTATGGCCCGTCCGGTTTCGAGGACGCCGTGCGCGATCTCATTCGCCCGCTGGTGGAACCCCACGCCGACGCCGTCAGCGTCGATGCGATGGGCAACCTGCTGGTCCACAAGGGGCCGGCGGCCGAGGGCGCGCTGAAGGTGATGATCGCCGCCCACATCGACGAGATTGGGGTGATGGTGACCCACATCACCGCGAAAGGCTTTTTGCGTTTCACCAACATCGGTGGGGTCATGGCCCACACCCTGCTGGGCAACCGCGTGCGCTTCGCCGACGGGACGATTGGCGTCATTGGCGTGGATCACAGCGACGACCGCACCGTCGTCCAACCGCTCAGCAAGCACTTCATCGACGTGGGCGCGACAAGCCGTGAGGATTGTCCCGTGCGCGTGGGCGACGCGGCCCACTTCGATCGCGCCTTCGTCACCCGCGGCAACTACCTGACGGCCAAGAGCATGGACGACCGCATCGGCTGCTATGTGGCCATCGAGGCGCTGCGGCGGCTGCCGGCCGGCGCGCCCCACGACGTGACTTTCGTCTTCTGCGTCCAGGAAGAAGTTGGCACGCGCGGCGCGGAGGCGGCCGCCAACCGCATCCTGCCCGATGTCGGCATCGCCCTGGACGTGACACGGACGGGCGACGTGCCGGAGGCCAAGGCGATGAGCGTTAGCCTGGGCGACGGCCCGGCCATCAAGGTGCGCGACAGCGGCATGATCGCCCACGCCGGCCTGGTGCGCCTCATGCGCCGCCGCGCCGAGGAAGCCGGCATCCGCTATCAGATGGAAGTGCTCGAAGGCGGGTCTACCGATGCCCGCGCGATGCAGATTGCCGGCCCCGGTTGTGCTGCCGGCTGCATCTCCATTCCCTGCCGCTACGTCCACTCCCCCAGCGAGACCGTCGACAGCCGCGACGTGGAAGGCTCCATCCAGCTTCTCGTCGCCCTCCTGAGCGGCCCAATCGACCTCTAAGAGAAGAAGCTAACGCCAAGACGCCAGG
>DAOSMQ010000352.1:1553-3399 GCA_035372725.1 Promineifilum sp. (SeqCode) | reverse complement strand
CATCGCTGAGGCGCGGCCGTCTACGCGGGCGGCCCTACGCGCTTTGCTCGAACACGATCCGCTGTGCGAGCGCGTCACCGAAGCCACCGACGCACAGGCCGCGCTGGCCGCGCTGAGCGAGAACCCGGACCTGCTGTTGCTCGACTGGGCGCTGCCGGGGCTGCCGGCCGCGGCCGTCGTCGCCCGCGTGCGCAGCGTGCGGCCGGAACTGGTCATCATCGCCCTGGGCCACCACGCCGCCACGCGGCGGGCAGCGCTGGAGGCCGGCGCGGACTGTTTCATCGACACCAACCAGCCGCCGACCGATCTCGTCGCCCTGTTGAACACGCTTTGCTCGCCCGCGGCCGCGCGGCTGGGCCAAATCGGACACGGTTATACCGGCTGAAGCGGGATTGACGCCGCCAGGAATGAAAACGAATTCCTGACCTGTTGCCGTCCGTGTCGTCGGCGTCCCTTTCTGTCGTGGTATACTCGCCAACGATGGCGACCCGCGACCGCGCTCCAACTGCCCTGCCCATCGCCACGGCCATCACCCTGCTGGCCGCCCTGCTGCGCTTCCTCTATCTCGGTCATGATAGCCTGTGGTTCGACGAAGTGCTGACGCGCGGCACGGCCGTGGCCAGCCTGGCCTCGCCCGCGGCGGCGCTGGCCGTGCGCGACCACGTGCCGCTGCTCTACTGGCTGACGGCGCTCGTTCTGCGCGTGTTGCCAGAGCACGAAGTGACGTTGCGGCTCGTCTCGGCGCTGGCGGGGGTGCTGGCGGTGCCGCTGCTGTTGGCCTTCGGCCGGGCGGCGCGATTGCCGGCAGCCGGGCGCTGGGCGGCGCTGCTGCTGGCGGTGTCGCCCTTCCACATCCGCTACTCGCAGGAAGCCCGCCACTATGCCCTGTTGCTCTTCTTTTCGCTGCTGGTGCTCTACTGGCTCTATCGGGCCACAGCCGCGGGCGCGCGTGGCGACGGGCGGGCGGGACGCACTTGGCTGGCCTTCGCCGCCGCCACCGCGGCCAACCTGTTGACCCACTATAGCGCCTGGCTATGGCTGGCCGGGCAGGGCGCAGCCGTGGCCCTGTGGCTGGCCTGGCGGGCGCGGCAAGGCGATCGGCGCGCCGCGCTGGCCGCGCTGCCGGCGGCGCTGATCATCGGCGTGACCCTGTTGCTCCTGCTCGGCCGGGCCGCGGACGCCCTGCGGGCCAACACCGGCGGCGCGGCGGGCACGACCGCGGCCGCGGCACTGCCGGTCTGGCTGCGAGCGCTGTGGCTGGAGTTCGGCTTTTTCCGACCGTGGCCGGCGGCGGCGCTGGCCCTATTGGCCGCGGTCGGGGCCGTGGCGTTGCGGCGGCGGCCGGGGGTGGCCGCGCTGCTGGCTGTGTGCGCCGTCGTGCCCGTGGCCCTCATCCAGGCGCTGGCCATCACCCGCTTCGCCCTGCCCAAGTACGTCATCTATCTGCTGCCGATCTACCTGTTCGCCGCCGGGGCGGGCATCGACGCGGCCCTGGCCCTTGTCCGGCGGCCGCGGGCAAGGGCGGCGGCCGGCGCGGCCGTGGCCCTGGCCATCCTGCTGGTGGCCGCGCCGGCCGTGGCCGCCGAGTACCGCCAGATGGTCCACGACTGGCGCGGCGCGGCGGCGCAACTGGGGCCGGCCGCGCCCGGCGACGTCGTCCTGACCATTGCCCTGGACACCGGCGACGGCTTCAACGCCGCCGGCGTCGTCGCCCCGATCTATCTCGACCCCGGCTTCCGGCTGCTCGACGGCAATCACCTGACCGCTGATGAGTTGGCGGCGCTGGCCGGGGCGCGCGGGCGTGTGTCGGCCCTGGCGCTGAACCTCTACGCGCCGGTCGTGGCCG
>DAOSMQ010000352.1:0-1453 GCA_035372725.1 Promineifilum sp. (SeqCode) | reverse complement strand
ATCCCGCCGGCGCAGTGCGCCCTGTGGCCGCTATTGGCGCAGACGCACCTGGCCCGCGGCGACGCCGGCGCGGCGTCGGCGGCGCTGGCGGCGCGCTCGCCCGACTGCCCGGCCGACGCCGCCGCCCGCGAGGCGCAGACGGCCGTCCTGCGCGCCGAGTTGGCCGCCGCCCAGGCCGCGGGCGACGCCGCCGCGGCCGACCGCGCCGCCGCGGCCCTGCTGGCCCTCGACCCCGGCGACGCCGGCGCGCTGGCGGTGCTGACGGTCGTCGATGTGCTGGCCTGGCTGGGCGACGGGCGGCTGGATGTGCGCGCCGGCGGCTCGCCGGAGCCGGTCGAGGCGCGGCGCTTCGTCATGCCCGATAGCGGCGACGCCGGCGACGTGGTGTTCGCCCACCCGCCGGCGGCCGTGGCCTTCACGACGGCGCTGCCCGACGCGCCGGCCGTTCTGCGCTTCCGCGCCGCGCTCGACCCGCAGAGTTGGGGCTGGGGCGGCGACGGGGTGACGTTCGTCGTCACGGCGCAGACGGCCGGCGCGCCGGCGCAGGAGTTGGCCCGCTTTCATCTGGCCAACGACGTCGAGGGGCGCGGCTGGCACGCGGTCGAGCTGCCCCTCGATGCCTTCGCCGGGCAGACGGTGACGATCACCCTGGCCACCGAGGCCGGCCCGGCGGGGGACGGCACGGGCGATTGGGCGGGGTGGGGCGCGCCGCGGGTGGTGCGACGAATCGACTAGTTCTTGGCCGTGAAGGGCACGAAGGTGACCCCGCCCGAATCGATCTCAACGAACGTGACGGCGCAGCCCTGGGCCGTGGCCGGAATCTCCAGCGAGTTGCGGCGGACCAGCTTGTAGTAGGTGATGGGCAGGGTGAACGCGCCCGGCCGGAGCGCTCTGAAGGTGGTGCGCGCCAGGGGGCCGGAGCCGCTGACGGCTTCGGCAGGGTTCATCTGGGTAGCGGCATACCAGATCGTGCCTTCGTCGTTGTCGGCCACGTTGCGGGGGACGTAATCGGGCGACAGAAAGGTATCGAGCAACTGCATCTGCACGCCACTAGCCTCGGGGTCGGCGTCCACGACTTGCAGGGCCGTCGTGTCGAAGCTCAGGCGCACGTCGGCCGCATACAGCTCGACGACGTTCTCGACGTAGATGTCAACGTTCACCGCGCCGCCTATTGGGCCGACGACGGTGGCCGGGTCGCAGCGCACGATGGTGGCCGACGGGGAAGCGGCGGCGCGCCCCCCGCCGAGCGCCAGGACGACGACCAGCAACAGCAGGCCGACGCCCAGCGCGGCCAGACCAGGCCCGGTGCGTTTGTGCTCTTTCGGGAACATAGGTTCATTTCTCCTTATCTACTCTCATCTCGATCGGCCGCGCTGCCATAGCAACGCGCCGATCACCAGTACAACGAGGACGGCGACCACCGCAAGCAGGGCCGCGCGGCTGGTTGTGGCGG
>DAOSMQ010000351.1:0-3405 GCA_035372725.1 Promineifilum sp. (SeqCode) | reverse complement strand
ACAGGCCCTGGCCGCTTTCCAGGCGTTCGGCCTCGGCCAGCGCGTTCTGGGCCAACTCCACCTCGCCCTGCTCCAGCAGCATGGTGTGGGCGGCGCGCAGCTTGCGCGTGGCGTTGGCGATATCTTGCCGCGCGGCGTCGTCGAGGGCCTGCGTTTGCAGCTTGAAGGCAGTCACCTTTTCGACGATGTTCATGACCCGGCCGTTCACCCCGCGGGCGAGGTTCGGGTCAGTCGTCACCTCGGCGGTCAAATCGACGCGCGCCTCCTCGGCCGGCTGGCCGGGCAGGTGATAGGTCGCCTGTGCCTGGGCGAAGCGGTACTGGCCGGGGTTACGCGGCGGGATAAGCAGCTCGACCAGGAAGGCCGCGCCGCTCTCGGCCAGTTCCGGCAACCCGAAGGTGACCGTCCGGCCTCTGACCGCGCCAAAGGTGATGTCCTTGATGAGCGGCGTCACCTGCCAGACGCGCCGCGCCTCGACGCCCTGCACCAGCAGTAGCCGGAAAGCCACGTCCTGGGCCACAACTTTCATCTGCGTGAAAACCTGGTCGAAGATGGGGCCGACGTCCTCCGGCCCCTTCATCAGGAAGGCATCGCCCAGCGCGCCCGTCCGCCGGGCCAGGTCGAGCAGCAAGTCCTCATTCCAGTCTGAACCCAACCCCAGGGCAATCAGGGGCACGCCGGCCGCGGCCACACGGTCGGCCTCGGCGCGGCAGTCGTCTTCGCCCGTCGTCTGGCCGTCGGTCAGGACGATCAGGCGGCTGGCAACGGCCGAGGAGAGGTGGGACGGCCGGGCCTTGGCGATCTCGGCCAGGCCGGCGCGCATGGCCGGGGCCATCTTTGTGCCGCCGCCGGCCTCCAACCGGCCGATGCGCTCGGACAGGACAGCCCGGTTGCCGGCGTTCGTAGCCGGAATGAGCACGTCACTATGGGCGTTGAAGGCGACAACGGCGACGGTGTCGGTGGGTTCCAGCCGGCCGATGAGCGTCCGCACCGCCTCGCGCAACTGCGTAATCTTCGGGCCGCTCATCGAGCCGCTGCGGTCGAGCACGAGGCTGAAGTTGAGTGGCAGGCGCGCCGTGGACGCGCCGCGCGTGCCGCCGCCCGGCCGCGCCTCAAAGTAAGCGTAGAGCAACTGCGGCTGGGCCATATAGGGCAGGAAGCTTTTGTTGAACAGGCCGCTGAATTCCATCGTGTTGGCCATCGCCTTGTCTCCTTCCGCGGACGGGCGGCGCGGAACGCGATTCGGAGAATCGCGCCATGCTTGCGATCATGCTTGCGATTCGGAGAATCGCGCCACGCTTGCGATTCGGAGAATCGCGCCACGCTTGCGATTCGGAGAATCGCGCCACGCTTGCGATTCGGAGAATCGCGCCACGGGCGGCGCTACTCCAGGTAAACCGCCAGGGCGCTGATGTTGTCCTCGCCACCATTATCGAAGGCGGCGGCCACCAGGTGGTCGCAGGCCGCTTGCGGCGTGACCGCGTTGCCCAGGATGGCAGCAATTTGTGGGTTACGAACCATCTCCCACAGACCATCGGAGCAGAGCAAAAACCGGTCGCCAGCCTGAATAGTCAGGGGGAAGATATCGACCTTAATGTCTTCCTGCTCGCCCAGCGAACGATAGACCTCGTTTTTCTTGGGGTGGCTGTAGATCTGCTCCTCGGTGATCTGGCCGGCCTTGAAAAGGCTATAGACGAGGGAGTGATCCTGTGTCACCTGGTGTAGCTGGCCGCCGCGCATCAGGTACGTGCGGCTGTCGCCGACGTTGGCCACGGCCGCCTTGGCCCCGACGATCAGCACGGCGGTGATAGTCGTGCCGCGCCGAGTGCCGGTCTGTTGCCGCTTGCGATAGACCAGCCGGTTGGCCTCGGTCACCAACGCGCGCAACGTCTCCTCAACGGTCGCGTCGGGCTGGCCGGTCGAGAGCTTGTGTGTCGTTGACTGCAAGTCTTGCAGGATGTGGCCCTCGATGAAGTCGCGAAACGCCTGCCGCACCGAGTCGCGGCTGGCCTTCTCGCCCTCCTTGTAGCCGCCCATGCCGTCGGCGACGATGTAGAGGCCCATTGGCTCGGCCGCGCCGCTTTGGTCGAGACTGTAGTCGAGCTTGGCAACGTAGTCCTCGTTGTGGCTGCGCACCTTGCCGGCGTGCGTGGCCGTGCCGGAGTTCTGTCGCAGGGCGCGCTGTTGGATGGCCTGCATACCGGTTAAGGTCACGGCGTCGGCCGGAGGCGGATAGGCGACGGTCGGCGCTTCTGCCGTGCCGGGAGGTGTGTCGAGGTGAACCTGGGTCGGCGCGTCATCGCCGGGCGGCAACGCCGGCGCAACGGGCAAGCTGGCCAATTGCGGCGTTGTGCCCGCCGTCAGGTCAGCGCCGCAACGAGAACAGAAGTGCGCGCCGGGGCGCGCGATGGTGCCGCAATTTGGGCAAGGCCGGCCTTGTTCGTTCATCGGCGCATCTCTCCTAACCGGCCGCGTCGCCGTCCGACGGCGCGTGGCTACGTGAGCAGCGGTTCCAACCATTGATCGATCACATAGGCGACAAGGCTGCCGAGGGCGACCGCCGCGCCGCTCAACACCAGATCACCCACCGCCGGATTGGTGATCACGTACATTCCCATCACCCCCAGGCCCCCGGCCAAGAGCATAGCCGCGGGCGTATAGAGGCGGTAGCGTGTCAACAGAAAGAACAACTCGATGGGCATAATGAGCGACAATACCATCGCCCAACTCAAGTCATTGGTCTGCCCGACGATACTATTGTAAAGCGGAACGCTTAACCACGTAAAGCCAATTGCCCCAGTTTGCCGCGCCAGCGTGCCCGCCAACATGCTCAATGTGAACCAGACCAGCGGAAAGAGCGGCCCCAGAAAACCAAGCTCCTGCACAAAGATAGTCACTGCGGCCAGCCCGCCGACAACGAACAGGTAGAACCAGCCGCTGTCACGCCAATGGGGCGCGGCCGGGCGCGGCGTGGGGGAGCGCGCCGCCGCCGGCCGCGCGACGGGACGCGACACCCCCGCGGCCGCCGGGCGCGGTTGGGCGCGGCCGGACGGCCGCGCCGTCGCAGCCGGGGTTGGGGCCAGGGACGCGCGGCGCGACGACACAGCCCCAGACATCGGCTTCGACTCGACGGCCAGCGGCGTGGCCACGGTCTGGGTCAGCGCCCGCCGCATCTCCCGCGCCGACTGCCAGCGCGTGTCCGGCGCGCCGCGCAGCGCCTGGGCCACGGCTGCCTCCAGCGCCGGCGACACGGCCGGATTCAGGGCGCGCACCGGCGGGAAGTTGAACGGGTCGTCAGCCGGGTCGCGACCGGTCAGCAGGAAGTGCAGCGTTGCCCCCAGGGCATAGACATCGCTGCGGGCGTCGGTCTGCCCCTTGCCATATTGCTCCGGCGCGGCGTAGCCC
>DAOSMQ010000350.1:1476-3408 GCA_035372725.1 Promineifilum sp. (SeqCode) | reverse complement strand
AGGCCCTCGTGCCCCTGACCCACGCCGACGAGATGGCCGTGGCCGACCCGGCGACGATGCTGGCCGACCTGCGGGCCATTCCCGAATACGTCCAGCGCTTCCAGGACGCATTCGGCGTGAGCGGCGACGCGATCACGACCGACCACGTAACGCAGGCTCTGGCCGCCTTCCAACGCACGCTCATCAGCGACGACAGCCCTTTCGACCGCTATGCCGCCGGCGACTTCGACGCCCTCTCGCCGGCCCAGCGGCGCGGGCTGGCCATCTTCCGCTCCGGGGCGACGCGCTGCTTCGAGTGCCACGGCGCGCCGACGTTCGCCAGCGACACCTTCCGCGTCGTGGGCGTTGACAGTGACGACCCCGGCCGCGCCGGCGTGGTCGAAGATGGCGTCTTCGGCGCGTTCAAGGTGCCGACGCTGCGCAACGTCGCCCTCAGCGCCCCCTACATGCACGACGGCTCGCTGGCCACCCTGGAAGAGGTCATCGACTTCTACCGCGACGGCGGCGGGCGCGCTCACGGCTTCGAGAACGTCGATGTCTTCGTCAACCCGTTCACCCTGACTGACCAGGAGCGGGCCGACCTGCTGGCCTTCCTCTACGCTCTGACCGATGAGAGCGGCTTGCCGGAGATTCCCGCGGCCGTGCCCTCCGGGCTGCCGGTCGTGGCCCCGGTGGAGAACCCCGCGCGGGCCGTCGTCGCGGCGATGAACACCGGCGGGGCGGGCGGGGCCGCCGCGTCCGCGGCCCGGCCGCGGACGATCACCGTCGCCGCTGGCGAGACCATCCAGGCCGCCGTTGACCGGGCGCGACCGGGTGACACCGTCGAGATTCCCTACGGCGTCTACCACGAGCGCGTGGCCATCGACATGAGCGGCATCACCCTGCGCGGCGTGGCCAACGCCGCCGGCGAGTGGCCCATTCTCGATGGCCAGGGCACGCTGTCCGAGGGCGTCATCGCCTCCGGCAACGACTTCACCGTCGGCAACCTCCACGTGCGCAACTACACCGACAACGGCGTGCTGGTCGAGGGCGCGCGCGGCGTCCACTTCCACGACATCGTCGCCGAGAACGTCGGCACCTATGGCGTCTACCCCGTGCGCAGCACCGACGTGCTCATCGAGCGGGTCACCGTCAGCGGCGTGGACGACGCCGGCATCTACGCCGGGCAGAGCGAGAACGTCATCGTCCGCGACAGCACGGCCTATGGCAACGTCATTGGCATCGAATTGGAGAACACCCTCAACGGCGAGGTGACCAACAACCACGTTTACGACAACAGCAACGGCATCCTCATCGTCCTGCTGCCGCAACTGACGTCGAAGATCTCCTCCGGGGCGAAGATCACCGGCAACCTGGTGGAGCACAACAACACGGCCAACTTCGCGCCGGAGGGGGCCACGGCGCGCATTGTGCCGCCCGGCAGCGGCATCCTGCTCATCGGCACGGACAACAACGAGGTCAGCGGCAACACTATCACCGGCAACAAGACGGCCGGGCTGGCCATCTTCAGCCTGACAGGCACGGGGGCATTCAACGAGAACGAGCTGGACGTGGGGCCACTGGCCGAGGGCAACTACGCCCACGGCAATACCTACCGCAACAATGCCACCGACCCCGACCCGGTCGTGGCCGAGTTGGGCATCCCCGCGGGCGACATCCTCTGGGACACGACCGGCGGTAACAACCGCTTCAACGAGCCGGGGGCGACGAGCTTCCCGCCGCTGCTGCCCGGCGACGGCTGGCCCGGCTTCCTGCGGACGGCCTATGGCAACATCTTCCGCGTGCTGACCGGGCTGCTGGGCTAGGCCGTGGCGGTGGTGGGGTGGGGCGACGGCCGCACCGCCGCCCGCCGCTCGTCCAGCAGATAGGCCAGATTCAGGAAGCTGCCCGTCTCGCCGCCGTCGTAGAGGCGCTGGCGGCCGGCGCGCACGT
>DAOSMQ010000350.1:0-1376 GCA_035372725.1 Promineifilum sp. (SeqCode) | reverse complement strand
AGGAAGCTGCCCGTCTCGCCGCCGTCGTAGAGGCGCTGGCGGCCGGCGCGCACGTCGGCGAAGTAGTCGCCCACGGCGGCCGGGTCGAAGAAGCCCGCCTGGTCGAGGAACAGCCGCTCGTATTTAGCCATGTTGTTGCCCAGGCGCATCCAGGCATCGAAGTTGACCCACGAGCTTAGCCGCGACTTGCGCTGGATGCGCCAGGCGCGGATGAGTTCGATCTGCAACTGCGACTTGTTCAGATCGGTGCCCAGGTTGGGCACCTGGATGGCGGCCAGACGGGGGTAGAGGCGGCGGAAGACGCGGTAGTAGAGGGCGTGGTCGTACTTCATGCCCGCCGGCAGGTTGGTCAGGTAGTTGGCCACGTCCCGGTCGCAGGTCGGTAGCAGCGGCGTGCCATAAAGGGCCAGCTGGCGCTCCTGGTCGCGGCTGTGGTGGCCCTGATACTGCTCGCTGTCGAAGCGCTCGTTGACCTGCTCGATGGCGATGGGGCCGGAGGCGGCGATGGCGTGGATGCGCGCGGCGACCTCATCACGGATAGCGGGCAGGCTGTCGGTCATGAGGTGGCGGTATGGCTCGGCCAGCAGGCGGGCGTAGTTGCGGGCGCGCTTGCGGGCCTTGCCGGTGTGGAGGTCGATGAGCGCCTCCAGTTGCTCGGCCGTGGCCGTGGGCGTGGGCCACGGCCCGATCAGCGCCTGGCGGACGTTCTTCAGCAGACGGCGGCGCGGATCGACATCGCGGTGGCCGCCGAAGGTCGTCTCGAAGGTCGCTCCGCTGCTGAAGTGGGTCACGCCCGCGGCCACCAACTCCGGCAGATTGGCGTCCCACATCAGGTTATACATCGTCTCATTGGTGAAGTTCACCCGGTCGAAGGCCAACCGCTCGAAAGCGAAGCTCTCGTCCATCGGCCGCGGCAGCCATTGCGCCCCCACGGCCGCGGCCACCTCCCCGGCGATGCGCACTTCGTCGCTGTTCGCGTCGCCAAAGGTCAGGCCGATGATGCGCTTGCCGCGCGAGGCCACCGCCCCGGCCACCAGGCGCGAATCCAGCCCGCCGCTGAGCATAATGCCGATGGGCGTATCGACCGGATCGATATGGCGGGCGGCGGCCGTCGTCCACAGGTCGCAGATGGTCTCGACGACGTGGTCGAGGCGGTCGTCGATGACCGTCGTCCAGGTGCGGGCCAGGCGGGCGACCGCCGGCGGCCCCTCCTGGCCGACGCGGAAGCGGTACTCCGTGCCCGCGGCGGCGCGTTGCGCCCCGCGCAGGATGGTGCGCTCGGTGGCCGTGTAGCCGCCGAAGAGATACATCTGGGCGATACCCAGTTCGTCCCATGCCAGCCCGGCGGCGGCCCGCAGCAGCCGCAGCGAGTTGCT
>DAOSMQ010000349.1:0-3434 GCA_035372725.1 Promineifilum sp. (SeqCode) | reverse complement strand
GGGGGCGCTGGCCGGCTGGGCGCGGCTGGCCGCGGCGCGGCGCGGGTGGGCGGCGGGGCTGCTGGCGGCGCTGCTGCTCGTGGCCACGGCGGCGCGCGACCTGCCGGCCTACTTCGGCGAGTGGCCGGCGCGCGGCATGGTGCGCTACCTCTACCGGGCCGACATCGAGGACGTGGCCGACTTCGTGCTGCGCGACCCGGCCGCGCCCTGGCCGGCCGACTTCGGCATCACCGGGCTGCTGGCCGGGCCGTGGGATCGTGTCGCCCTGGAGTTGGCTCTGGGCGGGCGCGATGACGTGCGGCCGCGCTGGTATGACCCGCGGCGTGCCCTGCTGCTCTGGCCCGACATCAGCTTCAGCGGCTACCCCGGCGTGGAGTCGCCCTACGCGGGGCTGTTCGCGCCGCTGCCGGGCGACAACCTTCTGCGTGGCGACTACACCCTGGCCCGCGTCGCCCCCTCGGTGACGCCGGCGCTCGACGGGCAGGGCTTCCTGTCCGAAGCGCCGCTGTGCTTCGCCAACGGGCTGTGCTGGATGGCGGCCGTCTATGACGCCGCGGGCGGGCAACTGGAATTGGAGTGGCGCGTCGAGTCGCCGCTGGCGCTGCCGCCGCTGCCGCTGATCAGCAACCCGCCGCCGCCGGGCGTCTACTCCGGCCCGCGCCTGTATGTCTTCGCCCAACTCGTCGATGACAGCGGCACGTTCCTTGTTGGCGACGATGGCCTGTGGGTCGATCCGCAGACGCTGCAACCGGGCGACGTCTTCCTGCAACGCCACTTGCTGCCCGCGCCGGCGGGGGCGCGTCCGGCGGCCGTCCTCTTTGGCCTCTACGACCCCATGACCGGCGAGCGCATCCCCACGGTCGAGGGGCAAGACCACGTGCGGCTGGAGATCGAGTGATGAGTGCGGAGAACAAGGCGCGGGGGCGCGGGGGAGCAGGGGAGCAGGGGAGCGAAAGCGATGCCCTCCGCCGTTGGCGACCGGCCACTGACCACTGGCCACTGCTTGCTATCCTGGCCACCTTCCTCGTCCTCGGCCTGGCCACCAGTGCCATCAACCCGCTGCACGAGGCCACCGACGAGCTGCGCCATTACCGCTTCATCCAACACATCATCCAGCGGCATGCGCTGCCGGTGCAGGGGCAGACGAGCGACCTGCCCTGCACCATTCAGGGCCACCACCCGCCGCTCTACTACGCCACGGCGGCGCTGCTGACCTTCTGGATCGACACCGGCCGCGACATCTGCTACGAGCCGCCGACCAATCCCTTCTGGGATTACCGCTACTGGGAAGTGGGGCGCGACAACAAGAACCAATACCTCCACGGCGCGGACGAGAGCTTTCCCTGGCATGGCGAGGCGCTGGCGGCGCACCTGGCGCGGGTGGTCAACCTGCTCTACGGCGCGGCCACGGTCTGGCTAACCTGGGCCACGGCGCGACTCATCTGGCCACGGCGGCCGGCGCTGGCGGCCGGGTCGGCCGCCTTCGTGGCCTTCAACCCGATGTTCCTCTACATGGCCGCGGCCATCAACAACGACGTCGCCGCGGCGATGGCTGGCGCGGCGGTGACCTACGCCTGCGTGCGGCTGCTGCGCGACCCGCGTGGGCTGCGGCCGGCGTGGGGCGTGGCCCTGGGGGCGCTCTACGCGCTGGCGCTGATGAGCAAGTTCAACCTGGCGGCCATCATTATCGTCATTGAGGCGGCCGTTACCTGGGTGGCCTGGCGGCGGGGGCAGTGGCGGCAGTGGATCGTCGTCAACGTCCTGCTCGTTGGCGTGACGGCGCTGCTGGCCGGTTGGTGGTTCCTGCGCAATCAGCGGCTCTACGGCGAGCCGACGGGCATCGAGGAACTGACACAGCTATGGGGTGTGCGCGACCCACGCCAGAGCTTCTGGCTGGCCGTGTCGGAGCTGCCCTACGCCTGGACAAGCCTGTGGGGGCGCTTCGGCTACGGGCAAATCCCGCTGCCGGGCTGGATGTATGGCGCGTTGTTCGTGGTATTGCTGCTGGCCGTGGGTGGCTATGGCGTCGCTCTCCTGCGCCGGCTCCCTCGGGGGGATCGGACCCCCTCGCCCTCTGGGAGAGGGTTGGGGAGAGGGTCTGACGCGGACGCGCCCTCCCCTAACCCCTCCCTGAGGGAGGGGGAGGTGCTGGCGCTGCTGGCGCTGACCATCGCCGTCTTCTTTGCCGTCCTCTTCAACTACCTGCTCGTCAGCCCGGCCGGGCCGATGGGGCGCTTCTTCTTCCCCGCGTTGCCGGCGTTGGGGATTTTGATGTTCTATGGGCTGACACTGTGGGGGAAGGGGCCAGGGGCCAGGGGCCAGGGGCCAGGGGAAGAGGCTCACGTCAAGGCGCGAAGGGGCCAAGTCGCGAAGGCAGAGAAGAAGCTTGCCTTTCTTCCTTGGCGCCTTGGCTTCTTTGCGCCTTTGCGTGAGCGCTCTCCCCTGAAATCTGGAACCTGGAGCCTGGAACCTTTTTCCCTGGAACCCATCCTCGCCTGGGCTGTCAACCTGGGCCTGATCGCCCTGTCGCTGGTGGCCCTGTTCGGCTACTTGCGGCCGGCCTACGCGCGGCCGGCGGCCTGGGCCGAGGGCGCGACGCTGCCCAACCCGGTCGCCATCCAGTTCGATACGCTGGTGCGCCTGCGCGGCTACGCCATTGATACGACCGCCGTCCGCCCCGGCGAGCCGATCGGCATCGATCTCTACTGGGAAGTCACTGGCCAGCCGCCGGGCGACTACCTGCTGTTCGTCCACCTGGTCGATAGCGAGACGGGCGCGCTGGTGGCCCAGCGCGACACCCACCCCGGCCTGGGCAACTTCCCCAGTAGCCAATGGCGACCGGGCGACCGCTTCGTGGAGCGGCTGCGGCTCTATGTGCCGGAGACAGCCTATGTGCCCGCGGCGGCCGAGGTGCGCGTTGGCCTCTACGCCCCCGGCAGCTACCGGCTGGGCATCACCGACGCGGCCACGGGCGCGGGCCTGGGCGATAGCTTCCCGCTGGGCGCGGTGGCCATTGTGCTGGCCGGCCCGGACACGCCGCTGCCCAACGCCGGCGTCTACCGCTTCGAGGATCGCTTCCGGCTGGCCGGCTATGCCTACGACCGGCGCGTGCTGGCCGCTGGCGAGCCGCTGACGGTGACGCTCTACTGGACGGCCGGCCCGGCCCCGGCGGAGAGGTATGACGTGCAGGTGCGGCTGCTGGACGAGGCCGGCAACATCGTCCACCACGAGCAGCGGCCGCTGCCCGTCCTGCCGCCCGGCGAGACGGTCGCCGATGTTCACGTCATCCCCGGTGACCCGGCCCGGACGCCGGGCAACTACACAGTCCAGGTGTCCATCGAGGGCGCGGACGACCGGCGGCTGCAACTGGTGGGCGAGGATGGGCGCTGGCTGGATGACAGGCTGTTACTGTCGGCCGTGCGCGTGACGGATTA
>DAOSMQ010000348.1:0-3443 GCA_035372725.1 Promineifilum sp. (SeqCode) | reverse complement strand
CCAGCAGCACCAGGTGGCCGGGCAGGGCGTGGGCGTCGGGCGGTAGATCGTCAGCCGGCAAGGCCACGGTGGCCGTCAGGCCGATGATGGGCCGGATGCCGGCGGCGCGGCAGGCGCGGGCAAAGCTGACCGCGCCGAAAAGGGCGTTGCTGTCGGCCAGGGCCAACTGTCGCAGGCCGTCGCGCCGGGCACGGTCAACGAGATCATCGAGCGATGGCGTCGCCCCCAGCAACGTGTAATGCGAATGCAGGTGCAAGTGGGTAAAATTGGCCGGCA
Source organism: Promineifilum sp. (SeqCode) (assembly GCA_035372725.1). GTDB lineage: Bacteria > Chloroflexota > Anaerolineae > Promineifilales > Promineifilaceae > Promineifilum. The sequence continues at coordinate 3,167 of DAOSMQ010000348.1, read as the reverse complement.
ACGCGCTCATCACAGCCGCGATGATAGAAGTGAGTCCGCCGACTGGCAAGCGACAATCGGCCCCTATGGAGAACAGCGATGATCCCGATGACCCTGGCGGTTGAACTAAAGAGTGCTGGCCTCGTCTGGCGAACGAGTACCTATGACTTCTTCGCCATCCCCGACCACGGCCTGGACGACCGCATTTTCGTCCTGGCCGATATGGTCGCGTTCACGGAGTTGGTACAGGGCTGGCCGGCAGTGGCCTTCCACGGCACGGCCGAGTGGGCACTGGACTACATCTTCACCGACGAGATCGTCTGGATGCCGACCGAGGAACAGTTGCGCGACACCCTGCAAGACAATCTTCGCCGCGACGCCGGCGACGCCCTGTCGCTGCTGCTGCGCCTGGGGCCGGGCGAGGACTACCATTGCGACATCGGCTTTCGAGGCCAGTCGCTGACCTTCGACGGGCCCACGGCCGGCGAGGCCTACGCCCGCGCCCTGCTCCACGTGCTGGGGCAACGTAATCAACCAAATGGTGTATAATCCGCCCATGCACAGATTTGTCCGCCGCCTGGGGGTTGTGCCTGTCCTGGCGCTCAGCGCCGGTCTGATCGTGCTCGGCGTGCTGGCCGTAGATCGCATCGTCAATACGATGTGGCCGTTTGACGTGACCCGGATCGAGTTGGTGCGGGCCACGGCGCAACAGCGCGTTGACGCGGCCATGCTGCTGGCGGCGGCCAAGAGCGACATCATCATCGCCTTTTTGGCCTCGGTCATCGTCGCCGTGACCGGGTTGGCGCTGCCGCTGGCCTACTTCTTCAACAAGCGCATCCAGCCGCCGGAGTTGCGCCACGAACCGCCGCCCTTTCTGACAATCAGCCGCCAGGCGCTGTGGGTCGGCCTGTGGGTGGCCTTCTGCTTGTGGCTCCAGATGAACCGCACGCTGGGTCTGGCCGTGGCCGCGCTAGGGGCGGCCGTGCTAATCCTCTTCGAGGTTGTGCTGCAAATCCGTGCCCGCGCCTCGGCCATCCAGGAACAGGGCAGCGTCACGTAATGGAGCCGGCCGCCGCGTCCTCTCCTGCCGTCACGCTGCGAAATCTGCCCAGCATCGACCGGCTGCTGCGCGCGCCCGGCGGCGACGAATTGCTGGCCGCTTTCGGTCGCGCCCTGGCCACCGAGGCGCTGCGGGCGACGCTGGACGCGGCGCGCACGGCCGTCCGCGACGGCCTACCGGCGTTGCCGCCCGATTATGACCTCGTCGCCGCGGCCTACGAATGGGCCACCGACTTGCTCGCGCCGACGCTGCGGCCAGTCATCAATGCCACGGGCATCATTGTCCACACCAACCTGGGGCGCGCACCGTTGGGCGAGACGGCGCTGGCGGCCGTGGCCGCGGCCGCGGCGGGCTATGCCACGCTGGAGTACGACCTGGCCGCAGGACGGCGCGGTTCGCGGGCCGTCCACGCCGAGCAGCTGCTGACCCGGCTGACGGGCGCGGAGGCGGCTCTGGTAGTCAATAACAACGCCGCCGCTGTCCTGCTCATGCTGACCGCGCTCTGCCGCGACGCCGAGGTCATCATCAGCCGCGGCCAGTTGGTGGAGATCGGCGGCGGCTTCCGCATCCCGGAGGTCATGGCCCAATCGGGGGCGCAACTGGTGGAAGTCGGCGCGACCAACCGCACCCACCTGCGCGACTACGCCGAGGCGATTACCGCGCGGACGGCGGCGATTCTCGTCGCCCACCCCTCTAACTACCGCGTCGTCGGCTTCACCAGCCAACCAGAGCTGGCTGAGTTGGCCGCGCTGGCCCACGAGCGCGGCCTGTGGCTGCTATTCGACCAGGGCAGCGGCGCTTTGCGCGACACGACCGCCTATGGCCTGGCCCTGGAGCCGACTGTGCCCGACGGGCTGCGCGCCGGGGCGGACGTGGTGGCCTTCAGCGGCGATAAGTTGCTGGGCGGGCCGCAGGCTGGGCTGCTCGTCGGGCGGGCGGAACTGGTTCGGCGCATGCAGCGCCACCCCTTGGCGCGGGCCGTGCGCGCCGATAAGATGGCTCTGGCCGCGCTGGCGGCGACGCTGGGCCACTATCTGGCCGGCCAGCCGCAGCGCGTGCCCGTCTGGCAGATGATCGCCCGGCCGCTGGACGACATCGCCGCCGAGGCAGAGCGTTGGGCGGCGCGGCTGGCAGCGCTGGGCGTGCCGGCCGAGGTCGTGGCCGGCGAGTCACTTGTCGGCGGTGGCAGCCTGCCCGGCGAGACGCTGCCGACGCGGCTGGTGGCCTTAAGCTCCGGCGGGGCCGAGGCGCTGGCGGCGCGGCTGCGCGCGGCGGCTGTGCCGGTCGTCGGCCGTATCCAGGACGGCCGTCTGCTACTCGACCCGCGCACTGTTTTGCCAGGCCAGGCGGAGCAGTTGCTGGAAACCGTGGCGCGGGCGGCCGCGGGGCACGCCGGCAAGGAACATGTACACTCATGAGCGACGATTCGACCCGCATCCTGGCCATCGAAACCTCGTGCGATGAGACGGCCGCGGCTGTCATCGCCGATGGCACGACCATGCTGAGCAACGTTATCGCCAGCCAAACCGAACTGCACGCCCGCTATGGCGGCGTCTTCCCCGAGGTGGCCTCGCGCCGCCACGTGGAGGTCATCCACGCCGTCGTCGAGGAGGCCATGCGCGAGGCCCATCTCGGCTTCAGCGACCTTGACTGCGTGGCCGTCACGCGCGGGCCGGGGCTGGTCGGCTCGCTGCTGGTGGGCGTCAATATGGCCAAGGGCCTGGCCGTGGCCCGCAACCTGCCCATCCTGGGCGTCAACCACATCGAGGGGCACATCTACTCGCTGTGGCTAACCGAGGAAGCGCCGCACATTCACTTCCCGGTGCTGACGCTGGTCGTCAGCGGCGGCCACACCGAACTGTACGTCATGACCGACCACGGCCGCTATGAACTCCTCGGCGCGGCCCTCGATGACGCCGCCGGCGAGGCCTTCGATAAGGTCGGCCGGCTGCTGGGCCTGCCCTTCCCCGGCGGCCCGGCCATCGACCGGGCGTCGGACAAGGGCAGCCCAACCGCCTTTCGCTTCCCGCGGGCCGTCATGGAGGAGGAGCACGGCTACGACTTCAGCTTCAGCGGCCTGAAAACGGCGGTCATGCGCCAGGTCAGCCAGTACCACTCGCCAGCGACG
>DAOSMQ010000347.1:0-3449 GCA_035372725.1 Promineifilum sp. (SeqCode) | reverse complement strand
GGCGACCCCAGCGCGCCCCAGACCACCCACGGCAGCGCCAGCAGCGCGGCCATGAACAGCGCCACGGCCACGCCCCGGCCGCCGGACGCGAAGCGGACGCCAGCGCGGCGGCGGACGATGGCCACCAGTGCCAAATAGAGCAGCAGCCCGGCGATTTGCAGCCCGGCAGCGGCCTCGGCGGCAGTGGGGCCGGCCAGCCGGGCGGGCAGCAGGCAGAGGACGAACACAGCCGCCCACAGCCAGGCCCCGAAGACGGCGCGATAGCGAGGGATGAGCGACCACCGCCGCCCAACCCACGCTGGCAGGCCCACGGCCGCGGCCAGAAAGACCCCGACCGCCGCCCACGTTCCCCGCCAGTCGTCGCCGCCGACGGCCATGGCGACCTGCTCGCTGAACCACAGGGCGAAGACAATAGTCAGGGCCATGCCGCTGGCCCAGAACGCCAGCAGGATGGTGTAGGCCGCCCCCGGCCGCGAGGGCGGAGGTGGCGTCTCGTTTGCTCCAATGGGCGCTGCGTTCATCGCGGTCAGTCGCCGTGCTCGTAGCCGTTGCTGGCGATGACCTGGCCATACCAGAGGGCGCTGTCTTTGGGCAGGCGCTGCTGGGTGTCGTAATCGACCCAGACGATGCCGAAGCGCTGGGTGTAGCCCTCGGCCCACTCGAAGTTGTCCATCAGTGACCAGACGAAGTAGCCGGCCAGCGGCACACCATTGGCGATGGCGTGGTGGGCAGCGGCCAGGTGGCGGCGCAGGTAGTCGAGGCGGGGCGCGTCGGGCACGCGGCCGCCGGCGTCCGGGCCGATGTTGTAGCTGGCGCCGTTCTCGGTAACGTAGAGCTTGGGCACGCTGTAATCGAAGTGCAGCCGGTTGAGCAGCTTGTAGAAGCCCTCCGGGTACACTTCCCAGCCGATGTCCGTGCGCGGCCGGTCGGGGAAGATAACCTGCGGCAGGTTGTCGTCCCCCTCGGCGCGGTTGACGGCGCGGGTGTAGTAGTTGAGGCCCAGGAAGTCGGTCGGCACGGCGATGGCGGCCATGTCACCCGGCTCCACGAAGTCCAGCCCGTTTGGCAGGGCGCTGGCAAAGTCGGCCACGCCGTCGGCCGGGTACTGCCGGCCATAGAGCGGGTCGAGGAACCAGCGGTTGGCCAGGCTGTCGGCTGCGCGCGTGGCGTCGAGGTCGGCCACGCTGCGACTGGCCGGGTCTTTCCATTCCAGGTTGAGGGTGATGCCCACTTCCGCGCCGGGGCTATTGGCGCGAATGACGGGCACGGCCCAGCCGTGGGACAGCAGAACGTGATGGGCGGCGCGCAGAGCGGTGTAGGGGTCGCGCAGGCCGGGGGCGTGAATGCCCAGCATGTGGCTCAGGAAGCTGATGCACCACGGCTCGTTGTGGGTGATCCAGTTGTGGACGCGGTCGCCCAGGGCGGCGCTGACCGCGCCGGCATATTCAACGAACGCCTCGGCCGTCGGCCGCGCGGCCCAGCCGCCGGCGTCTTGCAGCACCTGGGGCAGGTCCCAGTGGTAGAGCGTGACGAATGGGCGGATGTCGTTGGTCAGCAGCTCATCGACCAGGCGGCTGTAGAAGTCCAGCCCGGCCTGATTGACCCGGCCGCGCCCCTCTGGCAGCACGCGGGGCCAGGCGACGGAGAAGCGGTAGGCCTTCAGGCCCAGCCTCTTCATCAGGGCCACGTCTTGCGGATAGCGGTGGTAGTGGTCACAGGCGACATCGCCGCTACTGCCGTCCTTGACGTGGCCGGGCGTGTGGCAGAAGCGATCCCAGATCGATTCGCTCTTGCCGTCCTCGTTCCAGGCGCCTTCGATCTGGAACGATGCTGTCGCCGCGCCCCACAGGAAGTTTTCGGGAAAGGAAAGGAAAGTTGACATGATTTGCCTCGTTGATGTAGCCACAACTGCCCCGGACGGCGACAGCGACGGCTTGGAGCGTTGCCCGGTGATCGTGCTCCATCGCGGGGAACTAGCTCGCCGGGCAGTTGGATGGATCGTACGCGAAACGGGGCAGGTGGCAACCGAAAGACCGTGGCGCGATTCTCCGAATCGCAGCGCTGTGATTCGGAGAATCGCGCCACGGTTGAACGTCTCCCCATCGGCGCTATACTCCGGCGTGGGAGAAGACGATGGACTCAGTGCGATTGCTGGATCTTCTGGAGGGCGCGTTGAGCGAGGCGGAGATGACGGCCCTGGCTGGCGCGCTGGCCGTGGCTTTTGCCGCCTTTCCCGGGGCGACGAAACGTGAGCGGACGGGCGAATTTCTGGGCTATGTGCAGCGGCAGGGGCGCAGCGCCGGGCTGGCCGAGGCGCTGGTGGCCCTGCGGCCAGACCTGGCCACGGCCGTGGCCCATCTCTACGCCGACAACGACGCCCAGTTGGCCTGGCTCGATCAGATCAGTGGCCACGCGAGTGGCCACGCCGCGCCGACAATGTCCTCGGCCGTCACCTGGCGCTGGCCGGCGGACGACCCCGGCAACACGCGCGAGTTTCCTCTTCAGGGGGACGGGCCGGACAAAGCTGTGCCCCGGCCGTGGGACCCGGCCGACACGCGCCAATTCCCACCGGAGAAAGACGCCCCGCCCGCTGCTCCGCCTAACCCTTACCTGCTCGGCCGCGCCGTCAGCGACGAAGCTATGTTCTTCGGCCGCGACGCCGAGCAGGCCCGTGTGCAGGAGTGGCTGGCCGCCGGGGCGCACGTGGCCCTTGTCGGCGCGCGGCTGTTCGGGGCGTCGTCGCTGCTGCGCCACGCCGCGCGGCACGTGGTCGCGCCCTGGCTGCCGGCGGCGGTTGATATGAAGGAGCCGTCGGTTCGCACCCGGCCGGGGCTGCTCAACGCCGTCTGGGGGCAGTGGTGGTCGTCGGTCAAACCCAGTAGCGCCGCGCCGGTGAACACACTGGCCGAGTTCGTCACCGCCGCCCGCAAGCTGAACGCCGCCGGTTTTCGGCCGCTACTATTCCTGGATGAGCTGGAGCAGTTGGCCTGGCGGCCGGCGGTCTTCGATGACGCCTTCTTCGATGCCTGGCTGGCGCTGGGGCGCGAGGGCGCGGTCACCTTTGTGGTCACCAGCCACGTCGCCCCAGCGGAGCTATTCGCGCAGTCGGGCTACACCTCGCGCTTCTACGAGTTGTTCCGCCAGCTAGACGTGGGCCTGCTCGACGCGGACGCGGCGCGAGCGCTGCTCACTATACCCATTGAGCGAGCCGGGCTAACCGTTCCAGCGAGCGCGGCTGAGCGCTTGCTGGCTCTGGCCGGGCCGCAGCCGTTCTTTCTGCAACTGGCCGGGCTGTATCTCTATGAGGCCCTGGCGGCCGAGCCTGCCGCGCCGGAGGCCGTTGAGCGCCATTTCACCGCCGCCGCCGCGCCCTACTGGCGAGAGTTGTGGGAGACGCTTTCGCCACTGGCCCAGAGCGCCTACCCGGTGACGGCCACGCCGGGGCCGCG
>DAOSMQ010000346.1:2916-3452 GCA_035372725.1 Promineifilum sp. (SeqCode) | reverse complement strand
AGCCAGACGCGCGGCGAGATCATGCAACTGGTCAGCATCTACCACGCCAGCGTCGTCGATGTCGATATGACCTCACTCATCATCCAGATCGTCGCCCCGGAAGACCGCGTGGATTCACTGATCCAGCTGTTGGACCACTACGGCATCGAAGAGATGGTGCGCACCGGCCAGGTGGCCATGGTGCGCGGCAGCTCGAGCCACGGCCACAGCCACAGCGTCGCCACCGTCGCCGCCAACGGCCAGACGGCCCCCGGCAACGGGGCGAACAGGAATGGCAATGGCCACGCCGAGAAGAACGGCGCTCGCGCCTAAGGAGCACAACATCTTGGCCACGATTTACTACGACAAAGACGCAGACCCCGCCTGCCTGGCGGGCAAGAAGGTCGCTATCATCGGCTACGGCAGCCAGGGCCACGCCCACGCCCTGAACCTGCGCGATTCCGGCGTCGACGTGCGCGTCGGCCTCTACGAAGGCAGCCGTTCCTGGAGCAAATGCGAGGCCGAAGGGCTGGCCGTGATGACCGCCGAGCGCGCCG
>DAOSMQ010000346.1:0-2906 GCA_035372725.1 Promineifilum sp. (SeqCode) | reverse complement strand
ATGCTGGCCCCAGACACCTCGCAGGCCAGCATCTACCGCGGCGCCATCGCCCCCAACCTGCGGCCGGGCAAGACCCTCATGTTCAGCCATGGCTTCAACATCCGCTATGGCCAGATCATCCCGCCGGCGACGGTCGATGTCAGCATGGTCGCGCCCAAGTCGCCCGGCCACCGTGTCCGCGAGCTGTACGTCGAGGGCAAGGGCACGCCCGGCCTGGTAGCCGTGCATCAGGACGCCAGCGGCGCGGCCCTGGCCACGGCGCTGGCCTATGCCCAGGCCATTGGCTGCACCCGCGCCGGCACGATCCTGACCACCTTTACCGAGGAGACAGAAACCGACCTCTTCGGCGAGCAGGCCGTCCTGTGTGGCGGTGTCACTGCCCTGGTTGAGGCAGCCTTCAACACCCTGGTGGGCGCGGGCTACCAGCCGGAGATCGCCTACTTCGAGTGCCTCCATGAGCTAAAATTGATCGTTGATCTGATGTACCAGGGCGGTCTCAGCTACATGCGCTACAGTGTCAGCGACACGGCCGAGCATGGCGACTATAGCGCCGGGCCGAAGATCGTCACCGAGCAGACGCGCCAGGCCATGCAGCAAATCCTGGCCGAGATCCGGTCAGGAGCCTACGCCGAGGGTTGGATTGACGAGAATGCCCAGGGCCGGCCATGGTTCAACCAGCGCCGTGAAGAGGCCCGCCACAGCCAGATCGAGCAGGTCGGCCGCAACCTGCGCCGCATGATGCCGTGGATCAACCCCAAGGAGATTATGCCAGGGGAGGCGTAGGGAAATGGTCAGTGGTCAGTATTCAGTAGGTCAGTGACTAGTCCCTGGAACCTGGCCCCCATCATAAAGAGGTTTTGAATGAGCGTACAACCGGACACGGTTCTGATTTTCGACACCACCCTGCGCGACGGTGAGCAATCGCCGGGAGCGACGCTAAACGTCGAGGAGAAGCTGGAGATCGCCCGGCAGTTGTCGCGCCTGGGCGTCGATATCTGCGAGGCAGGCTTCCCCATCGCTTCCCCCGGTGACTTCGAGGCCGTGCGCCGCATCGCCGAGGAGGTCGGGCCGCTGACCGAAGGGCGACGCGACGGCCGGCCGATGGTCATCGCCGGACTGGCCCGCGCCAACGAGACCGACATCGGCCGTGCCCACGAAGCCGTTCGCGCCGCGCCGCGCCACCGCATCCACACCTTCCTGGCCACCAGCGACATCCACCTGAAGCACAAGCTACGTATCGACCGCGAGGAGTGCGTTGACCAGGTCATCAAGGCCGTCACCTTTGCCCGGTCGCTGTGCGACGACGTCGAGTTCTCGCCGGAGGATGCCGGCCGCTCCGACCCCGATTTCCTCGTCCAGGTGCTGGGGCAGGCCATCACCGCCGGGGCGACGACGCTCAATATCCCCGATACCGTCGGCTACACCACGCCGGACGAGTTCGGCTGGCTGATAGGTTACCTGATTGCCCATACGCCGGGGGCCGATCGCGTCGTCTGGTCTGTCCACTGCCACAATGACCTGGGGCTGGCCACGGCCAACACGCTGGCCGGCGTTAAGGCTGGCGCGCGGCAGGTGGAAGTGACCATCAATGGCATTGGCGAACGGGCTGGCAACACCGCGCTGGAAGAAGTCGTCATGGCCCTCTCGACACGGCCGGCGACGTTCAACGTCGGCAGCAACATCGACACGACGCAACTCGCCCGCACCAGCCACATGGTCAGCACCTACACCGGCATGGTCGTCCAGCCCAACAAGGCCATCGTCGGGGCCAACGCCTTCGCCCACGAGGCCGGCATTCACCAGGACGGCATGCTCAAGCACCACCTGACCTACGAGATCATGCGCCCGGAGACGGTTGGCCTGAACCAATCGCAGTTGGTACTGGGCAAGCATTCCGGTCGTCATGCCTTTCGTGTCCACCTGCGCGAGATGGGCTATGACACCATGGACGAGGCGCAGGTGACGGCCGCCTTCCGGCGCTTCAAGGAACTGGCCGACAAGAAGAAGATCGTCACCGACGCCGACATCGAGGCGCTCATCGCCGACGAGATCTATCAGCCGCCGACCATCTGGGAGCTGGAACACATCCAGGTTTCCTGCGGCGACCATAGCATCCCGACGGCCAGCGTGGTCATGATCGGCCCCGGCGGCGAGCGCTATCAGGATGCCGCGTTGGGCGCTGGCCCGGTCGATGCCGTCTACCAGGCCATCAACCGCATCGTCGGCGTCACCAACCGGCTGACCGAGTTCAGCATCAACGCCGTCACCGAGGGGATTGATGCTGTCGCCGAGACGACCGTCCGCATCCAGCCGGACAATGAGGATGCCTTCGTGGTCAATCCACAGACCAACCGGCCGATGTTCCGCACCTACAGCGGCCACGGCGCGAGCACCGACATCGTCGTGGCCAGCGCCCGCGCCTACCTGAGCGCGCTCAACAAACTGCTGGCCGAACGCCAGAGCCAGGCCGCGCCGCACAACGGCAATGGCCATGCCGCCGTCGCCTAACCCGATGAGCACCGCAATGAGCACCGACAGTGCCGTGGCCACGGGCAGCCCCGTGGCCACGACCACCGACCACCGCCGCGACGCCGTCTGGCAAGCGGAAGCGCTGAGCAACACCTACCTCGACGGCGTGCGCGGCGCAATCCCGTTGGCGGCCGAGCAGATCGACATTCTCGTGCGGCTGGCACGGGCGGCGCGGCCGGCGGCGCGGGCCATCCTCGACCTCGGCTGCGGCGACGGCATCCTCGGCCACGCCCTGCTGGACGCCTACACCGACACCGAGCCGACGGTCGTCCTAGCCGACTTCTCACTGCCGATGCTGGAGGCCGCGCGCGCCCGGCTGGACGCGTGCGCGAACGGCCGCAGCGATCGGGTTCACTTCACCCAGCTTGACTACGCGC
>DAOSMQ010000345.1:0-3454 GCA_035372725.1 Promineifilum sp. (SeqCode) | reverse complement strand
CCAAAGTCGCTAAAAGTGCGCTGACCTGACAGGTGGGCGGCCTGAAGTTTCCTTTGCACCAGAGAGTTTGGCCGCCCACCTGTCAGGTCTTCGCCCACGATCTGCTATAATCCCCTCCGATGCACGCCAAGCCCCGCCCCATCACCCTGCTCCTGCTGCTGCTCCTGCTGCTGCTGCTGGCCGCCTGCGCCCGCGCGCCCCAGGCCCCGGCCGGCCCCAACCTCGACCTGTCCGACCCCAACGTGGGCGGCGGCGCGGGCGAGGCCCTCGGCCCGGAGACGCCCATCCCCACGCCAACCCTCACCCGCGAGCCGTCGCCGCGGCTGGACGCGGGGGCGGCGGCCGCGGCGGCGACGGCCGACGGCCGACCGCTGACCGCCGAGCCGTTGGACGCGGCGGCGGCGGCGGCGGCGACGGCCGACAGCCGACAGCCGACCGCCGCACCTTTGGCCACGGCCACGGCCTTTGTCGTGGCCACGCCCCTTGTGGCGGCCACGCCGGACGCCGCCGCGCCGGAGCCTACGGCCGCAGCCACGGCCACGCCCGCCGCCTCGCCCACGGCCGCGGGCGAGCGCATCCACGTCGTCCAGCCGGGCGAGAACCTCTACCGCATCGGCCTGCAATATGGCCTGTCGTGGCTGGCCATCGCCGAGTACAACGGCATCACCAACCCCGACGCCATCAGCGCCGGGCAGGAGCTGCGCATCCCGCCCTCGCCCACGGCCACGGCCGAAAGCACGACCGATCTCCAGACGACGGACGAGGCGCAGGGAAGCGGGGGAGCGGGGGAGCAGGGGAGCAGGGGTGACGGAGAAGCGGCCACGGACAGTGGGCCGGTCGTGGCCGACGAGCCGCCAGCCGGACAGGACGACGGGCCGCCCGTCGTGGCCGTGGCCGCCGGCGACACGCTCTACGCCATCGCCCGGCAGTACGGCGTCGATTGGGCGCAGATCGCCGAGGCCAACGGCCTGGCCACGCCCAACCAGCTCTACCCCGGCCAGCCGCTCAAGATTCCGCCCGACGTGGCCGGGCCGGCGCCGGCGTTCAGCCATCGCGTCCACAGCGGCGAGACGCTCGGCCGCCTGGCCGCGCAATATGGCCTGCCGGCCGATGCGCTGGCCGCGGCCAACGGCCTGACCGCGCCCTACACCATCTACGCCGGGCAACTGTTGACGATTCCCGGTGACGAATAAAGCGCTCACGCAAAGGACGCGAAGGAAGCAAAGGCGCAAAGGAAGAAGAGACCAAGAAGAAGAGAGAAGAGCAAGCTTCTGCTTCTTCTTTGCGTCCTTGGCCCCCTTGGCGCCTTTGCGTGAGCTTCTTCTCTCCCTACAGGTGAACAGACTATGACATCATGGCCGGGCATCATTGAGGCCTATCGCCCTTACCTGCCGTTTGACCAGGACACCGCCATCGTCACCCTCAACGAGGGCAACACGCCGCTCATCGCCGCGCCGCGGCTGGCCGAGACGCTGGCCCCCGGCCGCGACTTCCACCTGTTCCTGAAGTTCGAGGGCCTGAACCCGACCGGCTCCTTCAAGGACCGGGGCATGACCGCGGCCATCACCCAGGCCGTGCGCGAGGGCGCGCAGACGGTCATCTGCGCCAGCACGGGCAACACCGCCGCCAGCGCCGCCGCCTATGCCGCGCGGGCGGGGCTGCGCTGCCTCGTCCTCGTGCCGGAGGGCAAGATCGCCCTGGGCAAGCTGGCCGCCTGCCTGGCCTATGGGGCCGAAGTCATCAGCATCGACGGCTCCTTCGACGACGGCCTGCGCCTGGTGCGCGAGATCAGCGCGCGCCACCCCATCGTGCTGGTCAACTCGGTCAACCCGTGGCGGCTGGAGGGGCAGAAGACGGGCGCGTTCGAGATCATCGACCAGCTGGGCGGGCGCGCGCCCGACTGGCACTGCCTGCCGGTGGGCAACGCCGGCAACATCAGCGCCTACTGGCTGGGCTACAAGCAGTATGGCCACGGGCTGCCCCGGCTGCTGGGCGGGCAAGCCGAGGGGGCCGCGCCCATCGTCCGCGGCCGGGTCGTCGAGCACCCGGAGACGCTGGCCACGGCCATCCGCATCGGCAACCCCGCCCGCTGGCGGCAGGCGGTCGAGGCGCTGGACGAGTCCGACGGCCTGATCACCGCCGTCAGCGACACCGACATCCTGGCCGCCTGGCATCTGCTGGCCAAGCGCGAGGGCGTGTGGGTGGAGCCGGCCTCGGCCACGGGGCTGGCGGCGTTGCAGCAGCAGATCGCCGCCGGGGCCATCGACCCGGAGGGGCAGACGGCGGTCATCGTCCTGACCGGCCACGGGCTGAAGGACCCGGGCACGGCCGTGGCCCAGGCCGCCGCGCCGGTGGCGTTGCCGGCGAAGTTAGAGGCGTTGGAGGGGTATCTGGCGGGCTAGGGGGTATGACGTGACGCCGCACTCATAGGGCGGAAGCACCGCTATGGACATCTGCAAGCGCCAACTGGATGACCTCTTCGGTGATCCCCTGCTTGCGCAAGCTTTGTACCAAACTAGCCACTTCGATACTGCTCTCTAGCCGGGCCAGGTCAGCACGCAAGCCTTGACCGATGTAAGCACGCATGAGTGGTTGATAGCCGGAGAACCCCAGCAACGGCGCAATACGCTTCAAATCTTCGAGCACATCCTCCGGCATGCGAAAACTGACGGTAATCATCGGCCGCTCTTTGCGCAAGCGTTTCTGCAAATCATTGATTTTCATACAGCCTTCTTTCCTCACCCGTCGCGACCCGTGCTGAAATGAGTCGCACTCGGTCACTGCGCATCACGTAGACGACAAGAATAACTTGCCAATCTTGCGTCATGCCGATGACCTTTTCCCGCAGCTCTTGACCGACGTATTCTTCGTCATCGACAACAAGCAGGAAAGGATCGAAGAAGGCTTCTACCGCAGACTCAAGTGACACCGCATGCTTGCGCCAATTGGCCGACGCCTTCTCGCTATCCCACTCAAAGATGACATTCTGAACTGTGTAGACGACATTCGTCATGGAATGATAGCTAGACGTATATACGTTGTCAATACAATGGGCGTCAGTATCTAATCGGCCGCTTCCCCATAATCCAGGAACTCATCCGGCACCCAGCCGATCACCCCATTGACCGTGCTGATCTCCCGCCAGAGGTCGCCGCCCTGGAAGGCGTGGCCGGGCCGGGGCAGGACGATGTCGCCGCGCACGAGCACGACCAGCACCGGCCCGCCCGGCAGCTGGCGCACGGGCAGCGTGCTGGTGTTCTCGCCGACGACGGCTGTGGGCACGAGGATGGGCGTCGGCGAGGGGGTGGGCGAGGGCGTGGGTGTCGGCGTGGCCGTGGGGAAGAGCGTCGCCGTGGCCTCGGCCGTGGGCGTGCCCGGCGCGGTCGTGGCCGTGGGCGAGGGGCCGGCCTGGGCGGTGGTAGTGATGGGCGCGACGGCGGACAGATCGGCCGTC
>DAOSMQ010000344.1:0-3467 GCA_035372725.1 Promineifilum sp. (SeqCode) | reverse complement strand
CGCCGTTGGCCGTCAGGATGTCGCCCAGGTAGGCCACAGAGCGCACGCGGTATTGCAGATAGTCCTCGTGCAGCACTTCCTCCAGCCCCACGGCGATCGCCTCCAGGTCATAACCCGCCAGGCCGCCATAGGTGGGGAAGCCTTCGGTCAGGATAAGCATGTTCTTGCAGCGCTCGGCCAGGGCGTCGTCGTTCAACGCCAGGAAGCCACCGATGTTGGCCATGCCGTCCTTCTTGGCGCTCATCGTGCAGCCGTCGGCATAGCTGAACATCTCCTGGGCGATCTCCAGCGGCGTCCGGTCGGCGTAGCCCGCCTCGCGCGTCTTGATGAACCAGGCGTTCTCGGCAAAGCGGCAGGCGTCCAGGAAGAAGAGTACGCCATGGCGGTGGCAGACCTCGCTGGCGGCGCGGATGTTGGCCATGCTGACCGGCTGGCCGCCGCCGGAGTTGTTGGTGACGGTGATCATCGCCAGCGGCACGCGGCCGGCGTTGTCGCTCAGCGTTTGCTCCAGCGCCGCCAGGTCGATGTTGCCTTTGAAGGGCAGTACGCGGGCCGGGTCGCGGGCCTCGGCCACGGGGATGTCGCGGGCCTCGGCGTGGCGGTACTCAACGTTGGCCCGCGTTGTGTCGAAGTGGGTGTTGTTGGGCACGATGTCGCCCGGCTTGAGCGCCGAGCCGAAGAGGATGCGCTCGGCGGCGCGCCCCTGATGGGTGGGAATGATGTGTTTGAAGCCGGTGATGCGCCGGGCGGCGGCCTCGAACTTGTAGAACGACTTCGCCCCGGCGTAGCTCTCGTCGCCCAGCATCATGCCCGCCCACTGCCCCGACGACATCGCTCCCGTGCCGGAGTCGGTCAGCAGGTCGATGAGCACGTCCTCGGCCGGCAGCAGGAAGAGGTTATAGCCGGCCTCCCGCAGCAACTGTTCGCGCTCGGCGCGCGTCGTCTGGCGGATGGGTTCAACGGTCTTGATGCGGAATGGCTCGATAATGGTCTTGAAGTGCATGGCGGTTCTCCGAAAAGTGGGGTGACGGGATCGTACCACGTCGCGGCCAGAACCACACGGCGTGACGCGGCGGGCAGAAGCCGGGTTCTGCCGCCACGTCGCGCCCGCTGAGATGACTTATCTCGCCGCGCCCTGCTTTGCGCTACCAGCCCGGATGCGGCACGGCTGGCAGCAAGGCGTGTTCGTCCAGCCAGAGAATGGAGCGCCGGTAGAAGCGCAAGTCATTGTCGAGGATGCCGCTGACGCGCGGCTGGCCGTCGCTGCCCAACGCCAGGGCCATGCTTCCTAGCCCGGGCAGGGGATCGCGCGACCATTGGCCGTTCTCGTCGCGCTGATGGTAGGTCAGCACCTCGGCCCCGTTGCGCTCAAGGACGTGGACCCGGCCCTCGGCATCGACCAGCAGGCGGCCGTCGGGGTCGGCCATCGGGGATGTCTCGTTGAAAGCGGTAATCTGCCAGTCGTTGCCCACCTGCTCGGCCATATTCAGCCGGATGAACCACGTTGGCGGCTTGACACCCTCAGAGCGATTCGTCACGTAAAGACCATAGACGGCGTCATCCGGCCCCAACGCCATTGCCAGAAATGGCCGGAGCGGCAGCGTCGTGGTGGCCCAATTGCCGGCGCTCTGGCGCACGGCGACGATCAGTCGCTCTGAGCCCTCGCGGTTGTAGACTACCTTGGACCGGCCCTGACTGTCGAGGGCCAGGAAGGCGAAGGTGACGACGACCCCGTTCGGACTAATCGGCTCGCTGTGCCAGGCGCCGTTGTCCTTTGTCCAGTAGTTGAGCTGGTCGTTCTGAAACAGGATCAGGTGCGGCCGGTTATCCTGTCCCACAGCCAATTGCAATCCGCGGCCGGCGGTGGTAATGGGCGTCAGCGACCACTGACCGGCCGGCCGCACGCCGGCGACAAGCTGATCCCGCTCGCTGTCCACGTAGGCGATCTGGGCCACGCCATCCGGCCCCATCACCGCGGCTATCTCCAGGCCGGCCGGGGGTGGGCTGGCGACAAAGCTTATTGTCCACCTGTCGCCGTCTTTGACCGCCCAGTACAACTGTCGCACGGTCGCATCGTAGGCCAGCAGATGCGGCCTGTCGGCCGCATCCAGCACCAGCGCCTGCGGTGTGCCCGTCGCGCTCTCCTTGGCCACCGCGTCGAACCGCCAATGATCGCCGGGATTGGTGATGTAAGTCAGGCTATCGGCCTCGTGTAGCACGGCCATGTGCGCCACGCCGGCCGAATCCAGCCGCAGTGTGTTGTCGCCGCCGGCCGGCTCGGCTTCGCGCAGCCAGGTCTCTCTCCAGAAGCCGTCGCCGAGCGTGGCGTAGACCAAGTGCTTGTCCCAGCCGACGTAAACAAGGTGCGGCCGGCCCGTCTCGTCCAGCGCCAGATCGGGAGAAAAGCCTTTGCCCGGCTCGATGAGCGTCTGCCAGCCATCTTCGGTCTCCCAGCGATAGACAAGTTGAGTCGGGTCGTTGTCGCCGAAGACGACATGCGCCCGGTCGCTGGCGTCGAGCGCCAGCGATTTGCCGACGAGGATCAGACCCGCGCCGACGACTTCGTGATGCCAGCCAGCGACGTCGCGGCGGGCGAGCGAGAGGGTCGCGCCAGGGCCGGGCTGGTTGCCCATCTCATAGAGGACGACGGGGCGCTCTTGACTGTCGAGAACAAGCACCGATTGGCCGCGCGGCGCGCGGGAAATGGCCACTGTCTCGCTGACCCAGCCCGCGGGCGAGGCGTGGGCATAGAGAAGGGCGGGCGAGCCATCGACTGTGCGACCAGTGACGATGACGTGCGGCCGGCCAGCGCTGTCCAGGGCAAGCGAGAGCGCCGGCGCGGCATCAATGCGCGGCAGAGCGACCGCGGCCGTCTGCCACGCGCCACCGGCGGCGCGAGACACAACCAGAAGCCCCATTTCGCCGGTCGTGGGTGAGGCCGCCGCAGCAACAATGATCAACGTGCCCGACGCATCACTGGCGATGGCCGGGCTGTAGAAGGGGCCGGCGGTCGTCGTCACCATCTCGAAGCGCCACGTCGCGCCGTCGGGCCAGGCGTGAAAGAGTTGACTCTGGCCAAAAACGATGTGCGCCTTGTCGTCGACGCCCAGCGCCATCCCGGGCCTGCCTTGCCCGGCGAGCGTGGGGCCGGTAGCGACCACTTCGTCGCTCCAGACAGGTAAGGGGACCGGCGGGATGCTGTCCAGGCGGGCCAGGCCCGCGGCCGATCGAGGGCTACCGGCATGGATCAGCACGATCAGCGGTAGCAGACCGAGAAAAATGATTCTTTTGTTCATGGCCCCCAAGCCTCCTATCACCATTGTAGGTCAGCCGCGGCGTAAATCAATAGCGGTGTCAGGGCCAGGGCTATTGCAAAGTCGGAAGAAGACATCACGCAAAGGGCGCGGAGGAGGCCAAGAAGCGTCTTTTTTGCGCTCTTTGCCCCCTTGGCGATCTTTGCGTGAGGT
>DAOSMQ010000343.1:0-3491 GCA_035372725.1 Promineifilum sp. (SeqCode) | reverse complement strand
ACCGGAGTACTCCCCCCTCCGCGCCTCCCTCTTCCAACGCTGGATGCTGATCTGGCACGCCGTCTACATCGGCGGGCTGCTGCTGGCGCTGGGCGCGGCCCTTTGGGTCGCCCGCGGCGCGTGGGGCTGGCGCGAGGCGGCGCTGGCGGGCATCGTCGCCGCGCTGCTGGCCGGCTACTGGGCGCTGTTCGTCCGCGAAGTGAAGTGGCCCCATCCCAACTGGCTGCTGGCGCTCTACTTTGCCGGCGTGTTGGCCCTGCTGGCCCTGGCGGCGTGGCTCAATGGCCTCTTCGTCTACGTCATCGGCATGCTCTTTGGGCAGATGTTCGCCCTGCTGCCGCCGGCGCTGGCGCTGCCGGGGGTGGCCGCCGTGCTGGGCGTCATCCTGCTGGCCGCCAATGACTGGCGTCTGCCGGCCGACGTCAGCTGGCTCAGCGCGCTTTTCGTCGCCGCCCAACTGGGGCTGATGTACCTGCTCTACCTCTACATCTACCACGTCTTCCGCACCAGCCAGGAGCGGGCCGGACTGGTCAACGAGTTGCGCGCCGCCAACGAGCAATTGGCCCGCGCCGAGGCCGAGGGGCGCGAGCTGGCCGCGCTGCGCGAGCGCGAACGCATGGCCCGCGACCTCCACGACGGCCTGGGCCACTCGCTGGCCGCCCTGTCGGTGCACCTGGAGGCCGTCCAGCGCCTCTATCCCGTCGATCCTGAGCGCGCCTCGGCCCAGATCGATGCTATGAAGCGGCTGACGCGCGACAGCATGGCCGAGCTGCGCCGCGCCCTCGACGACCTGCGCGCCCCGGCCGACGGCGGCGAGCCGCTGGCCGCGGCCCTGGAGCGGCTGTGCGCCGGCCTGGCGGAGCGGACGGGCATGGTGGTCGAGCGGCGCATCGACACGGCCGCTCTGGCCGCGCCGCCGGCCGTGGCCGAGGCGCTGCGCCGCGTGGCCGGCGAAAGCCTGGCCAACGTCGAGCGCCACGCCGGGGCGACGCGCGTGCAGGTGGAGCTGCGGGCCGAGCCGGGGGTGGTTGTGCTGCGCGTGGCCGACGACGGCCGCGGCCTGCCCGCCGACGCCGAAGCGCGCCCCGGCCACTATGGCCTGCGGGGGATGCGCGAACGGGTTGAGGGCCTGGGCGGCACGCTGTCGCTGGGCGGCGCGGGCGGCGCGACGGTCGTCGCCCGGCTGCCGGTCGTCGGCCGCGCCTAGCCGCGCGGCGTCGGGCGCTGGCTGTCTACGCCGCGCCGGCCAACTGCCGCACCAACGCCACCACTTCGCCCAGCCGCGCCACCTGGTGCACCGCGCCCGGTAGCCCCGCGGGCACGGGCACGTGGTCGTAGACCCAGGTGTTCTCGATAGGCACGTAGACGGCCTGGCCACCCAGTTCGGCCACGGGCACGATGTCGCTGCGCAGGCTGTTGCCGATCATCAGGAAGCGCGCCGGGGCCACGCCGCGCCGCCGCAGGATGTCGGCGTAGGTCGCCGCCGTCTTGTCGCTGACCACCTCCACGCCGCTGAAGTAGCGCCCCAGGCCGGAGCGGGCGACCTTGTCCTGCTGGTGGAGCAGATCGCCCTTGGTGATGAGCAGCAGCGAGTAATCGGCCGACAGCGCCGCCAGCGTGTCTTCCACCTCGTCAATCAGGCGGATGTCAGCGGCGATCATGCCCTTGGCCACGTCGATCAGCCGGCCGATGGCCTGGCCGCCCACCCGGCCGCCGGTTACGCGCACGGCTGTCTCGATGAGCGACAGGGTGAAGCTATTGACGCCGAAGCCGAAGAAAGGCAGGTTGGCCATCTCTGTGGCGTGGATGATGTCCTCTAGATCGGGCGGCGGGTCGTAGGGGGCCAGCAGGCGGTCGAATTGGGCGCGGGCGTCGCGATAGAGGTCTTCGTTGTGCCACAGAGTGTCGTCGGCGTCAAAGGCGATGAGGTCGAACATAGGCGTTTCCGACCTGACCGGTGGGCGACCCCACCTGTCAGGTTCACGGTAGTGGGGTGGGGACTACTCGGTGTCGATATCGGCCGAGCGCCGCAAGGCGTCGCCGAAGGCGAGGTCATATTCGGCCGGCAGCAGATCGCGCAGGGCGCGGTCGAGCAGCGTTAACTCGCCACGCTGGGCCATCGTCTGCACCAACGAGCGGGCCAGCTCCCCGGCCAGCGCGCCGCCCAGCGTATGGGGGTCGATGCCAATATCGAAGGCCAGCCCCTTGACATCCTCTATGCCCATGTTGTCCACGATGAAGGCCAGCAGGTCGGCCGTCACCTCGTTCCCCTCTACAGAATCGCTTTCGTAGGCGTCCATTGTCACTCTCCACCGCCATTATAGGCGGCTGTCGCCCGGCCACAATCCTCCTGGCGTGATTTGTACCCGAATCTATATCTTTGCGGACGGCCGTCGTTGTGCCGCGGCCGTCGTTCCTAAGCCACGCGGGCTGCCGCGTCCACGCGGGCTGCCGCGTCCACGCGGGCTGCCGCGTCCACGCGGGCCGCCGCGTCCACGCGGGCTGCCGCGTCCACGCGGGCCGCCGCGCCCACGCGGGCCGCCGCGTCCACGCGCTGCCCCGCCAGCGCCCGTAGCGCCCGGATCGTCACCCACTTGTTGGCCTGCCCCTTGCGGCCGAACTCGACGCCAGCGCCCATCTTGCCATTGTAATGGTACGCCAGCGGCCAGCGCCCGGCGGCGTCGGCCTGGCCGGCGATCAGCGCCCGCGTGTTGGCCAGCCGCGGGTCGTCCCCATAGCCCAGCGCCGCCAGCGCTTCGACGATCTGCAACAGATCGGCCACGTAGAACACCGGGAAGCCGAACTTCCACCAGTTGCCGCTGGGCTTTGGGCTATAGGGGTGGGGATACTCGCCCGTGGCCGGGTCGAGGCTGAGGATATACTCCACGCCCTGGTGGATGGCGTCGTCGATGAGCGGCGTGCGGCGCGCCGCCGGCAGCAGGCCAAAAGCCAGCAGCACCTTGGCCCCGCCCCAGGCGCAGGGCAGATGGCCGTTGATGGCACATTCAAACAGCGGCCCCGACTTGCCGCTGGCGAAGTAGCGCCGGGCAGCGTGTTTGTCGCTGGCCGGGGCGACGCCCGCGCCGGTCACGCTGCGGGCCATCCACTCGAAGGCGTTCTCCAGCCGCGGATCGGCAATGCCCAGGCTGAGCAACGCGGCCAGCAGGTTGCCTTGCAGGCAGTCGGCCGTGGTCGATGCCCCGGCCCCGCCCCAGGCGCAGAGCTGGCCACCGGGCCGGTAGGTATGGTCGAGCAGGTAGGCGGCGGCGCGGCCGATCCGCGGGTCGGCCGCCGCCGTCGCGCCCACCTGCCCCAGGGTGATGAGCGCCCAGACGGTCGAGCGGTATTTAGGGCCATAGCCGGGGCCGGGCTTCTCCCAATAGCCGTCGGGGTGCATGGCGTCGAGGATGGTGGCGATGGGCGGCGCGGCGTGGGCGGCGGCGCGGGCGGCCAGCAGTTCGGGGTCGCCGGCCGGCCGCCCAACGATATCG
>DAOSMQ010000342.1:0-3493 GCA_035372725.1 Promineifilum sp. (SeqCode) | reverse complement strand
CTATGCCCAGCCCGCGGCCGTGCCCGATTTGCCCTGGCGCAACTAGTCCGCGCCGCCCGGCAGGCACGCCCCACCGATGAACGGCGAACGCTTCGACAAGGCCCGACTGGACGAACTGGGCCGCCGCGCCGAACTGAGCGAGTACACCTTCGCTTCGACCGCGCCGGGCGTTGGCCGGCTGGTGGCCGGGCTGCGCGCGGCCTGGAACGACGTGGCCACGCGCTGGCACGTGCGCCCGCTGGCCGCCCAGCAGAGCGCCTTCAACACTGCCCTGGTCGATTGGCTGGCGCACCGGCAGCTAGAGCCTGGCGACGTTGACACCAGGCGCATTGCCCTCGATCGTGCTGGGGCGCAACTCAACCGCGATACGGCCGCCGTGACCGCCCGCGCCGCGCGGCTGGGCGGCGATTTGAGGGCGCGGGGCGTGGGCGGTGGTGCGATTCTCCCGAATCGCATCCGCCGGCGCTGGCGGCTGGCCTACTTCAGCCCCCTGCCGCCGGCGCGCAGCGGCATCGCTGACTACAGCGCCGAGCTGTTGCCCTACCTGGCCGAGCGGGCCGACATCACCCTGTTCACCGACGCGCCGGACGCGCCGGGCGACCTGCCCCGCCGCCCCACGGCCGCCTTCCCGGCCGAGCGCTGGGCCTATGACCTGCCCTTCTACCAGATGGGCAACAGCGCCCACCACGCCGCCATCTACCACATGCTGCGGCGCTACCCCGGCGTGACCGTGCTCCACGACTACGTGCTCCACCACCTCATGGCCGAGTTGACCCTCGGCGCGGGCAGCTTTGCCGCCTACGCCCGCGAGATGGGCTATGACCTGGGCGAGGCCGCCGCGCCGCTTCTGCGCGACATCCGCAGCGGCCGCGCCGCCAACCCGCTGACCGAAGTAGCCCTCAACGCGCGGGTGATCGACAGCAGCCTGGGCCTCATCGTCCACAGCCACACGGTGGCCGAATGGATTCGCGCCGTCCGGCCGGCGGCGCGCGTGGCCGTCGTCCCCCACCTTGTCGCCCCGCGCCACACCCACTCGCGCCGGCCGGAGCTACATCTGCCACCGGAGGCGCTGCTCGTGGCCATCGTCGGCCAGGTGACGACGACCAGACAACTGCCGCTGGCCTTGCGCGTCTTCCGGCGACTGCTGGACGACGTGCCCGACGCGCGCTTTCTGATCGTCGGCCAGGTGCTACCCGAAGTCGATCTCGACGGGCTACTGGCCGAGTTGAATTTGGGCGAGAGCGTCATTCGGCTGGATTATGTCGAGTCATTCGACGCCTTCAATGACTGGGCGGCCACGGCCGACATCGTCCTCAACCTGCGCTACCCGACCCTGGGCGAGACATCGGGCGCGGCCCTGCGCGTCATGGCCGCCGGGCGGGCGCTGGTCGTCTTCGACCACGGCTGGTACGCCGAGATTCCCGACGGGGCCGCAGTCAAGATACCGCCGTTGGACGAGGAAGCGCTACTGGCCGCGCTGCTGGCGCTGGCCCGGTCGCCGGAGCGGCGGGCGGCGCTGGGCGCGGCCGCGGCGCGCTACGTGGCCGAGGTCTGCGCTCCGGCGGCTGTGGCCGGCGTCATCCTCGACTTCATCGCCGCGCTGGAGCCGGCCGGGGCGTAGCCATGCCCGCCTGGCTCGTCGTTCTTCTGTTGCCGGCGGCCGGCTTTGTGCCCGGCTGGCTGGTCGTGCGCCAGTTCGACCGCAGCCGGCTCAGCCTGCCAGCGGCCTTTGCCGCGCTGACCCTCGGTCTGGCGGCGCTGGGCTGGGTGGCACTGCTGCTGGCCGAGGCGGGCGCGTTCGCCGTGGGGTGGCTGGCGGCCGTCTGGGCGCTGCTCGTCGTGAGCCTGCTGGTTGTTGACCGGTGGCGGAGCCGCGCCAGCCGCACGCCCATGATGCTGACCGGCCGCCCGGCCGCGCCGCGCCTCTTCCCGGCGCTGCCGGCGTGGCTGGAGGTCGCCTTTCTGGCGGCGTGGGTCGTCGTCGCCGGCTGGCTCTTCTTCCGGCCACACGAGTACGTCCTCGGCGCGGCCGACGCCGGCGTCTACGTCAGCCTGGGCGCGTCCATCGCCCGCGAGGGTAGCATTGTCGTGCCGGACGAGACGCTGGCCGGGCTGGACATGGCCCTCTACGACACCCTGTTGCGGCCGATGAGCGACAACCCCATCGCCCCGTGGTACCTCCTGCCCGGCTTTTACGTCGTTGGCCAGCCGCCGGGCGAGATCACGCCGCAATTCTACCCGCTGCACCCGGTCTGGCTGGCCGTCGCCTTCGGGCTGGTGGCGGATACGTCTTCTCCCCCGGCCACGGCCGAAGCCATCCGCGCCGAGCTGCTCATGAACGGTCTGTGGGCGACGCTCGGGGCGCTGGCGGTCTACTTCACCGTGCGCCAGTTCGCCGGCTGGGAGACAGCCGCACTGGCTCTCGTCGCCCTGTCGCTGACGGGGCTGCAAGTCTGGTTTGCCCGCTACCCGACGACCGAAGTGTTGACGCAGTATATGCTCTGGAGCGGCCTGTTTGGTCTGGGCCACTGGCTGGGCGGCGACCGGCCGGCGAAGCTCTGGGCGCTGGTGGCCGGCGTAGCGCTGGGGATGGCCTTCCTGGTGCGCGTCGATCTACTGGTGCTGCTGCCGGTGCTGACCCTGCTGGCTCTGTGGCTGCTGGCGGGCGGGCCGCGGGCAGCCGCGCCGGGCACGACCGGCTGGTTCCTCGCGCCGCTGGGCGGGCTGGTGGCCCACTCGTTCGCCCACGCCTGGCTCCAGAGCCGGCCCTACTTCGTCGTCCACTCTGGGCTGGGGCTGCGCCTGCTGCAAGTGAACTGGGCCATTCCCGTCGTGGCCGCGCTGGCGGCGGTGGCTTTCCTGGGGCTGCTGCGCCGCGCTGGGCCGCAGTTCCTGGCCGGCTATGCCCGCTACCGCCGCGCCGCCCTGCTGGCCCTCATTGGCGTGACACTCGTTTTCGCCGTGTACGGCTGGTTCATCCGGCCCGTCGTCGGCGCGCCGGCCGTGCAGGCCGATTTGTTCAGCGGCGGCGAGATCACGCTGACCGACCACGAGAATTGGCGGCGGCTGGGCTGGTATCTGTCGCCGGTGGGCGTCTGGCTGGGCGTAGCCGGAACGTGCCTGCTGCTCTGGCGCGCCAACCGGCGCACGGCGATGGTGCTGGCCATCGGCGCGCTCTTCGCCGCGCTCTATCTGTGGACGCTCTATGCCAATCCGCAGCACGTCTACGTCATGCGCCGGATGGTGCCGGCGGCCGTGCCCTTTTTCACCGTGGGCGGGGCGGCTGTCGTCGGCTGGCTGGCCGGGTCGGGCGGTCGGGGCGGGGCGCGGTTGGCCCTGGCCGCGGCCGTGGCGCTGGTCTGGCTGGGCGGGCTGGCCTGGTCTGCGCGCGGCCTCGTCAGCCAGGTCGATCACCGCGGCCTGACGGCGCAACTCGACGCGCTCAACGCCGCGCTGGAGCCGGACGCGGTGCTGCTGTTCTACGATGGCGTGC
>DAOSMQ010000341.1:0-3497 GCA_035372725.1 Promineifilum sp. (SeqCode) | reverse complement strand
TTCGGGTCGCCGCCCATGTCAGTCACGCCGGCCACGTAGACGCGGCCGTAGACGGTGTCCGAACCGCTGGTGCGCACCGGGAAGTTCATTGTCGGCGGCCACTGGAGCACGGCGTAGGTGATGGGGAAGAAGGGCGTGGCCACGGCCTCGTTGCACGCCGGCCCCTCGTTGCCAGCGGCATCGACGGCGCGGACGACGTAGAAGTACTCGCGGCCGTTTTCCACCGTCATGTCGGTGTAGGTTGTGGCCGTGGTGTTGCCGATCAGGACGTAGCCGCCGCCGGTGACGGGGCTGCGATAGACGTTATAGGACGCCGCCCCGCCGGCGGGGGCGTTCCAGTGGAGGACAACCTGACCATTGCCGGCCTCGGCGGTTAGATTAGCGGCCGCGCGCGGCGGCACGAGGTCCTGGCCACGGTTGGGCATCAGGATGGCCGCGCTCTGGGCGGGCAGCTCGATGGTGATGACGCCGCCCGCGGCGGTGATCGTCCCCGGCAGCGTGCCCAGCTTGTCGGTCAGCATGACCGCGTTGGGCAGATGGCCGGTGGCGGGGATGACCAACGTCTGCGCCGTGGCGTTGCGGTTGATGGCCACGACGGCCGCCTCGGTGTTGGTGCGCATCAGGTAGGCCACCGTCCGCGCCGCGTCGTCGGTCAGCAGGAAGGTCATCTCGCCCTGGCGGAAGACCTTGTTGCTGTTGCGCAGGCTGGTCAGCAGCTGGTAGTGGGCCAGCATGTTGGCGTCGCCACCGGGCTGGTTGCCGTTCCAGGGGAACGGCCGCCGGTCGTCGGGGTCGTCGTCGCCGGTCATGGCGATTTCGTCGCCGTAGTAGATCGTCGGCGTGCCGGGCGTGGTCATCTGCACCACGGCGGCCAGCTTCAGCAGTGTCTTGCCCTGGGCCAGGTTGGCGGCGTTGAACTCGCGCGCCTCGCGGTTGCGCGCGCCGGGCGTCAGCAGCCAGAGGATGCGCTGCGTGTCGTGGCTACCCATGAGGTTCATCATGGTGTAGTAGCTGGCGTCGGGGTTGTCCTCGCGGATGGAGACAAGCTTGCTGGCGAAGAGCGACGGCGGCTGGTCGGTCTGGCCGTCGTCGTTGAAGCCCTTGTCATCGACCCGGCCAAAGAAGCCGAGGATGGCGTTACGGAAGCGGTAGCCCATGGCCGTGTCGGCCTGGTCGCCGCGCACCTTGGGCAGAATCTCGAACTTCTTCCACAGTTCGCCGATGATCGGCGCGTTGGGGTTGATGGCCTTGACGTCGACGCGGAACTCCTGCCAGAAGCTGGCCGGGAAGCTGCCGTCGCCCATCACGTCGAGCCGCCAGCCGGCCGCGCCGCGCTTCAGCCAGGTGTCGTTGACCGAGTTCGGCCCGGCGTAGAACAGGTCCCGGACGCCCTGCACATTCTTGTTCAACACCGGCAGGCTGTCAAAGCCGAACCAGGCGCTGTAGTTCATCGTATTCGGCCCGCCTGGCCCGGCGCACGGGCCACCAGCCTGCGGCGTAAAGGTGAACCAGCTGCGATAGGGCGAAGAGACGCTCTCGCACGCGCCGAGGTCGCTGAAGTGATGGTAGCGGTCGAAGTACTTGCTATCCGACGAGACGTGGTTGAACACGCCGTCAAGGATAATGCGAATGCCGGCCTTGTTGGCAGCCTTGACGAGTTGGTTGAACTCCTGGTTTGTGCCAAAGAATGGGTCAATGCGCAGGTAGTCCTGCGTGTCATAGGCGTGGTTGCTGGCGGCGTCGAAGATGGGGTTGAAGTAGATCGCCGTCACGCCCAGGCTCTTGAGATAGCTGATGCGTTTGGTAACACCGGCCAGGTCGCCGCCGAAGTAGTCGCGGCCGCGCGGCGTCTCGGTGCAGGGCTGGGCCGGGTTGACGTAGAAGCGGCAATAGCCCTCTGGCAGGGTGTTCCACGCCTTGCGGATGATACGATCCAGCGGCTCTGGCGGCCAGCCGTAGCGCGGCAGGTTGGTGTTGGGGTCGTTGGCCGTCTTGCCGTTGAAGTAGCGGTCGGGGAAGATCTGGTACATGACCGCGTTTTGCAGCCAGGCGATGGGCGTGAAGTTGGGGTCGTAGACCTGGATGACGTAGCCCCAGTCGTTGAAGTTCGGCCGCGCCTCACCCCAGCCACCATCGCGGAAGGCATCGTCCTCGTAGTTGGCTGTGGCCGTGCCGTCGGTGATGATGAAGCGGTAGTAATAGGTCGTCGGCGCGGTGGGCGTCAACGTCGCCTGCCAGAAGTCGCACGTCTCGGCCGGTTGCGCTTCGTCGTAGCAGGACACGCCGGCGGCGGCCAGGTCGAAGTCGAGGAAGAACTGCCCCTGCGCGGCGTCGTCCCAGACGCGGGCGCGGACGCTCTCGACATCGTTATGGTAAGTGCGGAAGCGCAGGATGACGTCGGTTCCGGGCGTCACCGCGCCGAAGGGCACGCGGTAGAGCGTGTCGTGGCTGTTGTGGCCCAGGCCGTCATACTCGATGTTGTTGTCGTGGCCGTGGCCCAGCGGGGTGACAGTGACGGTGAAAGTGTCGGTCGCGTCCACGAAGGAGAACAGCACCCGCCCGCCGCCGGCCGGCACGGTGAAGAGGTAGTTGCTGCTGGGGAAGTTGGGGTTAGACCAGCTCTCGCCCGTCGCGCCTTTGGCCTCCCAGTTGCCGGGGCCGATGGCCTCGGTCTCGAAGGTGTAGGTGCCGTCGTTGTCGGGGTCGGTCATCCAGCCGCGCAGGCAGTCGGGCGCCCAGGTGCCGCTACAGCCGATCTGGTCTTGCCAGTCGCCCACGGCGACGATGATCAGCCGCGTGCTATCGCTGACGAACTTGGTCTTGTCGTCATAGTAGAATTTGACCGGGTCGCCCGTGCCGGTCAGGGCCAGATTGTTGGCCGGGTGCGACTCGGCCCAGTCGTCGTTCAGGGCGGCCTTGTACTCCTGGGGGCCGGCGGCGACGTTGAATGTACCCTGCCAGACGTCGTCGCCGGCGTCATAGGTCAGGTGGGTGATGGCGCAGGCGGGGTCCCAGTCGCCAGCGGAGCCGCCGGTGCAGCCCAGCTCGCTCTGGAAGCTGCCGGCAATGGTGACGCTGGTCGGGGCGGCGACGACGACGCCGGCCAGCAGCAGGCCCAACAGCAGCACGGCTGCCAGGGTTGTCAGGCGCAAGGATCGTTTGGTCATGGGAAGTAGACTCCTCACCGGCTCCAGCGCAGCAGCGGAGCCGTCGTATGCAGCACAGTGACAATACGCAACGGAACCAGCGGCCGCGCGGGTCGCGCCGCTGGGAAAGAGAAGCAGGGTGAATTGTGTCTGTTGGTCGCCGATCACCTCCCGGACAGCTTCCCATCCTTGCCGGGCGCGCCGCCGTCCTTCCTGATACCCCTGGGGCGGCGCGTTCTCGCTGTAGCTACGGTGAATGCCGTTAAGCTAAAGGTGCGATTTGGGCAGCGCGGCCAGGCGGCCGCGAGCAGATGTGATGGTGTTTTAGCAGGTTTGGGGGAGAGGTCAAGG
>DAOSMQ010000340.1:0-3497 GCA_035372725.1 Promineifilum sp. (SeqCode) | reverse complement strand
GAGCACGGTGACGCGGATCGCCTATGAGCGCATGGCGTCGGGAGGAGAGATTGCCGAGGTGATCGAAGTCTCTCAATCGGCCGCCTTGGGTCAGTCCATCGAAGACCTTTTGCTTATCGCCGCGACGGTAACAGCCCAAGAGTTCAGGGACAAGATTGAGTATTTGCCACTTTGACACCCTCCTCATCGCCAACCGCGGCGAAATCGCCCGCCGCATCATCCGCGCTTGCCGGCGGCTGGGCATCCGCGCCGTGGCCGTCTACTCCGACGCCGACGTGGACAGCCCCCACGTGGCCGAGGCCGATCTGGCTGTGCGCCTTGGCCCGGCGGCCGCGGCCGAGTCCTACCTTAACATCCCCGCTCTGCTCGACGCCGCCGCGCGAGCCGGCGCCGACGCTGTCCACCCCGGCTATGGCTTCCTGGCCGAGAACGCCGCCTTTGCCCGCGCCTGCGTCGCCGCCGGGCTGGTCTTCGTCGGCCCGCCGGCCGAGGCCATCGCCGCGATGGGCGACAAGCGCGCCGCGCGCCGGCTGGCGGCCGGGTTGGGCGTGCCCGTGCTGGCCGGCTACGACGGCGAGGCCGACGACGACGCGACGCTGGCCTCCGAGGCCGCCCGCGTCGGCTATCCGCTGATGGTCAAGGCCGCTGCCGGCGGCGGCGGCAAGGGCCTGCGTCTGGTGGCCCGGCCGGATGACCTGCCGGCGGCGCTGGCCGGGGCGCGGCGCGAGGCCACGGCGGCCTTTGGCGACGGTCGCCTGCTGCTGGAGCGCGCCGTCCTGCGCCCGCGCCACGTCGAGGTGCAGGTCCTGGCCGACAGCCACGGCCACACGCTCCACCTGGGTGAGCGCGATTGCAGCGTCCAGCGCCGCCACCAGAAGGTCATCGAGGAATCGCCCGCGCCCGGTCTGAGCGACGGCCTACGGGCAGAGATGGGCGCGGCCGCTGTCCGCCTGGCCGCGGCCATCGGCTACACCGGCGCGGGCACGGTCGAGTTCCTGCTCGACGAGGCCGGTCGCTTCGCCTTCCTGGAAATGAACACGCGCCTGCAAGTCGAGCATCCGGTGACGGAGATGGTCACCGGCCTGGACCTGGTCGAGTGGCAGCTGCGCGTGGCCGCGGGCGAGCCACTGCCCTGGTCACAGGCCGGCATCGCCCCGACCGGCCACGCCGTCGAGGCGCGACTCTACGCCGAGAACCCGGCGGCCGACTTCCTGCCCGACACCGGCACGGTGCTGCTGTGGCAGCCGGCCGCGAGCGAGGGCGTGCGCGTCGACGACGGCATCCGCACCGGTAGCGTCGTCACCAGCCACTACGACCCGCTATTGGCCAAGCTCATCGCCACCGGGCCGACGCGCGCCGACGCCCTGCGCCGGCTGGAGCGCGCCCTGGCCCACACTGTCCTGCTCGGCCTGACGACCAACCTGGCCTATCTGCGCGCCATCGTCACTCGCCCTGCTTTCGCCAGCCCGGCCGCCCTCAGCACCCACTTCCTGGAGGATGAGCTGCCCGACTGGCGGCCGGCGGTCAGCGCGGAGGCGTCGGCCGTGGCCCTCATTGCCGTCACTGTGGCCCGCTGGCGCCGGCTGAGCGCCGCCGGGCCGGGCTATTGGCGCAACAACCCCGGCGAGCCGGCTCCTTTTCGCTATCGTCTCGGCGGCGAGACAGTCGATGTCCGCCTGCGACCCACTCCCTGGACGACGGGGCAATACCACGTCACCCTGCCTGGCGACGCTTCCCCACGCCTCGTCACCCTCGAAGAGGACGCGGCCCCCAACCTAACTCTGACCATCGACGGCGCGCGCCGCCATGTGGCGCTGGCCAACGCGGGCGACACGTGGTGGGCGCAGACCGACGACGGGCCGCTGCGACTGACGGCGCTGCCCCTCTGGCCAGAACCCCACCGCGCCGTCGACGCCGCCGGCTCCCTGCGCGCGCCACTGCCGGGCACGGTGCTGGCCGTGCTGGTGGCCGTCGGGCAGCGCGTGGAGGAGGGACAGGCGTTGGTGAAGATCGAAGCCATGAAGATGGAGCACACCATCCGCACGGCCGCCGCGGGCATTGTCGAGGCCATCCACTACGCCCCTGGCGACAGCGTTGACGCTGACGCGCTCCTCGCCCACATTCGCCCGCCGGACGAAGCGCCGGGCTAGGCGACGCGCGTCTCGTCGCTCGTTGCCACCGCGCGGCCCTCGGCCGTCGCCCGCCGGCCGCCAGCCGGCTCCCGCAACCAGACGCTGACGTGCTCCGGCTGCATCGCTTCCTGGATGACGCGCGCCAGCTCGGCCGTCAGGCGGTCGAGGTCGGTCTCGTCGCGGACGGTGGCGGCAAAGTCGGCCAGCACCTTCTCGGCGTCGACCTTGCGGCGGTAGAAGCGGCGGTCGATGACGTTCTGCACCGCCCGGCGCAGCGGCGCGAACAGCGCGGCGATGGCCAGCGTCGACAGGAGGACGGCCGCGGGCGAGTCGCTCTCGGTGACCCGGCCAAAGGCCTCCTGTAAGACGATGACCAGTACGTAGAAGACCACAGCCAGCAAAGTCGATAGCACGCTATACTGCGCCGTCTTGCGGATAATGACGTCGATGTCCCACAGCCGGTAGCGTAGCACGGCAATGCCCACAGCCAGGGGCACGCCGGCAAAGGCGGCCGCCTCCAGCAGCGCGTCGAACACGCCCGGCAGCAGCGGCACCAGCTCGGTGTTGAAGAAGAAGGCCAGCACCATCACCACCGAGGCCAGGCCGAGCCATTTGAACTGCTGACGCTCCAGCCCCCGCGCGCGGATGGCCCGGACGACGATGGAAATGGCGCTGATGAGTACGGCCAGCAGGATAAAGAAGACGGCTGTGCTGGTCAGATTGTCGGCCCAGCGGCCGAGGGCGTTGTCGTGGTGGAACGGGCTGGGGACGGACACGAGAATCGCCGACGGCGATAGCCACATCAGCGCCGCCAGCGTCAGGAAACTGAGGACGACAACGGCCGCCAGCCAGCGCCAGCGCCGCGACGGCAGCCGCCCGCTGGGAAAGAGCAGAAACAGCAGCGGAATGGCCGACAACCACAGCGAGAAGCCGAACGCGGCGAAGTAGAAAGCCCACGAAGTCAGCGGCAGCGGCGTGATCTGATGGCTGACGAGGATGTAATCGACGGCGAAGCTCTGGATGCTGCCGTTGCCGATGCCGAAAGCCAGCAGCAGCCAGCCGTAGGGGTTGCGCGGCAACCGCGCGGCCACAAAGCCGCCGACGACGATGGCCACGGCCAGCGAGGCGGTGACGATCAGGTCGTTGTACCAGGGGACATCCCCTGCCTGGGGGGCGCGCGTGGCCCGCAGCAGGATCAAAACGACCGCGCCGCCCAGCAGAGCCAGCCCGGCGGCGGTCACGGCCCAGGCCAGGCGGGAGAGGCGGACGTCCGTGGCCGCGCCCGATGGCATTGATGACTGAGGGGCGGTGACTTCCATCACCGCGGGACTATACCATATTCGCCCCGACGCGTAGAGACGGGTC
>DAOSMQ010000339.1:0-3516 GCA_035372725.1 Promineifilum sp. (SeqCode) | reverse complement strand
CAGGGCCACTTCACCCGTCCGGCCTTGGCCTGGCCCAGCAGGCCGGCCAGGGCGTTCAGAGCCACCGAGGCGGCGGCGGTGCCGATCGCCACATGGGGATCGCGCACCCCCACCACATAGAGCAGCAGCGGGGTGGCCAGCACCGAGCCGCCGCCGGAATCGACATGGAGCACCAGGGCGGCCAGGTCGTCGATCTTCTCCAGTTGGCGCAAAATGGATACCAGCGTTTGCTCGCCCGCGGCCGCGCCGCCGATGAAAGGGATGGGCAACTCGATGGGCGGTTGGCGCGACGGCCCCATGGTGATCAACCCTTCCAGCGCCAGGACGCCAACCCAACGGCGCGTGTGGCGACGGGGCTTCTCCAGCAGCGCGTCGCGCGCCCTGGCCCATGACTGGAGCGAGGCTTTAGGCGCGGCGGCCATGTCGCCAGCCGCCGTCGTTGGCGTCGTCGTGTCGGGCTGCGCGCGGTTGGCCCGGTCGCGGCCCAGCAGGCTGGCTAACTCATCATCGTAGGCCACCCAATCAATCAGCCCAGCTTCGCGCGCCGCCTCGGCCGACAACGGCGCACGGTCGATGAGTTCACGCAAGGTCGCCTGGCTCATGCCCCGGCCGGCGGCCATATCGGCCGTCAGCGTGTCGTACTGGTCATCGAGCAGCCAGTTCAACTGGTCGCGGTGCTCTGGCGTCATCTCCGCCCGGCTATAGCGGTCGAAAGCGGTCTTATAGGGCGAAATCTGAACGACGTCGGCCTGTACGCCGGCACGGGCCAGGGCGTCCTTGAGGAAGGTCACCTCCGTATAGAGGCCAAGCACGTCGAATTGCGCCCCCGGTGGGGCGACGATGCGAGCGGCCGCGGTGGCGGCATAGTAGTGGGCCAGGTCGAGGGTTGGCGTGTAGACGATCGTGTCCTTGCCTGCGGCGCGCAGCCGGGCCACAGCGGCGCGGAAGTTCTGCAAGGTGGCCGGGCCGGCGCTGAAGCCGCGGAAGATGAACACTACGCCGCGGGCATTGGGAGCGTCGGCAACCATGCGCAGGCGGTGGTTTAGATGCTGGAGGCTGAGCGGATCTGCCGGCAAGGGCAGGCGGCGCTCGATGAAGCCGCGCCGCGGCCCGGCCCGCTCCGGCAGCGGCCCGCCGACGGGCAGGACGACGTAATCGACGTGGGCCTGGCGCAGCCGCCGCATCATGTTACGCCAATCGGCCCCCAGTGTGCTCAGATTGTCGGCCAACAACTGTTGCGCCCGCCACACGTCGCGGCGGAGCGCTTTGGAAAAACCGGGTGATGTCTTCGCCGGCACAGGGTCTATGACAAGGGACGATGGGCGAAACTTTACAGCCACAGGCTTAGTCACTTCTCTTGTTAGGAACTTGGGCAGATACCCAAAGTGTAATCTCAGAGGGACGCTTTGGTCAAACAAGCGCGATTCCTGTGGCGCGGCCCTGTGGCACGGGCTACCATTCGCCCTCACTTTGTCTCGCGGAGTGAACTCGATGGCGCATACGGGCGATTTTGTTCTCGTTTCTGCCAATGGCGTGCTGGCCGGCGATGGCTGGCTGACGCCTTATCTGGCGCGGGCCGCAGCTGTGATCGCCGCCGATGGTGGCCTGCGCCACCTGCTGGCCCTCGGCCGCCGCCCGGACGTGCTCATCGGCGACCTCGATTCGCTGCCGCCCGGCGTTGACCCGCAGACGGCTGCCGACCAGGTCATCCGCTACCCGCGCGACAAGGATGAAACCGACCTGGAGTTGGCCCTGCTCTACGCCATCGAGCGCTACCCCGGCGCAGAGGTGCTCGTCGCCGGCGGGTTTGGCGGCCGGCTCGACCACATGCTGGCCAACGTCCTGTTGCTGGCCCACCCGCGCCTGCTGGGCCAGCCGGTGCGTTTCGTCGATGACCGGCAGACGGCCTGGCTCGTCAGCGCGGCTGCGCCGGGCGAATCAGTTATTAGCGGCGCGCCGGGCGACATCGTCTCGCTATTGCCGCTGGGCGGGCCGGCCCGTGTGGTGGCCACCAGCGGACTGCGCTGGCCCCTGCGCGACGAGGTGCTGGCCTTTGGCCCGGCGCGCGGCGTCAGCAACGTGATGACCGCCGAATCGGCCACGGTTCGGCTCGACCAGGGCGCGGTCTTGTGCGTCCACATCAGGCAGTAGGCGGTCGCAGCTCCCGCCTTACCAAAACAAGGAGATCGTCAGATGAGTCAAGTCAGTGCAGTAGCCCCGGCTCCACAGGCCAAAGCGGCCACCGTCGGCCGCGTGGCCGTGATCGTCATCGCCGCCTACATGGGCGCGCAAATGTTGTCCGACATCGCCAGCCTCAAGATCGGCGTCGTTGCCGGGCTGGCCGTGGACATGGGCACGTTCATCTATCCCATCACCTTCACCCTGCGCGACGTGGTTCACAAGGTCACGGGCAAACGCAGCGCCCAAACGCTGATCATCACCGCCGGCGTCGTCAATCTGTTCATGGCCGCCTACCTGTCCTGGGCAGCGCGCGTGCCCAGCGACCCAACTTGGGGCCGGGGCGAGCAATTCAGCGCCATCCTCGGCCCGGTGTGGCGCATCGTCCTGGCGTCGATCATTGCCGAGCTTGTTAGCGAGTTGCTCGACACTGAGGTCTATCACTGGTTCGTCACCCGCGTGACGACGCGCTACCAGTGGGCGCGCGTGCTCACCAGCAACGCCGTCAGCATCCCCATCGACACGCTCATCTTCACCACCATTGCCTTTGGCCCGCTGCCGGGGCTGGCCAACGATCCGCTTAGCCTACCGTGGGCGACGGTGTGGCAAATCTTCCTATTTAATCTGGCCGTCAAGTTCGCCATGACCCTCGTCAGCCTGCCGCTCATCTATACCACGCGCGACCGCGATTGGTCGGCCGACGAGCACGACGCATAAGAAGTCAGCGGGGGAGCGGTGGGAGAAGAGGTTAGGACAAGGACGCAAAAGGATTTATGCTTTTGCGTCCTTGCGTCTTCGTGTCTTTGCGCCCTTGCGTTAACTTCTTTGCGTTAACTTCTTTCGACAGCGAGTTGGCCGCAGCCGGCGGCGACGTCGATGCCGCGGCGCTGGCGGACGGTGCTGGGTAGGCCGTAGCCGGCCAGGACAGCCTGGAAGGCGCGCGCCGCCGGCCCGGCCGTGGGCCGGCCGTCGTAGCCCAACGTGGGGTTCAGGGGAATGAGGTTGACGTGGGCGTCCATGCCCGCCAGCAGCCGGCCGAGGGCGTGGGCCTGGGTCGGGCCGTCGTTCTGGCCGTCAATGAGCGTCCACTCGAAGAAGATGCGCCGGCCCAGCGTGGTGGTGTAGTCGCGGCAAGCGGCCATTAACTCGGTCAGCGGCCAGCGGCGGGCAGGCGGCACCAGCCGGGCGCGCTCCTCGTCCGTGGCCCCGTGCAGGCTGACGGCCAGGCGCATGGGCCGGCGCTCGGCCGTCAGCCGGCGGATGCCCGGCACGACGCCGACGGTGCTGAGGGTGATGAAGCGTGGGCCGATGGCCAGGCCGCGATGATCCATCACCGTT
>DAOSMQ010000338.1:0-3536 GCA_035372725.1 Promineifilum sp. (SeqCode) | reverse complement strand
GGCGGCCGCTGTGCCGGTGAACTTCGGCGATCTGATCACCTGTGTGGGGCAACGTCCATTGTGACCGCGGTAGAATGTTGGGCGACTTCGTGCTATACTGCGTAAAACTACGGAGCTTGGGAGACAACAATGGAGCCGATCAAGCTACTCATCGTTGATGATCATCCCCTCTTCCGGCAGGGTCTGGTTGATGTTCTGGAGACAGACCCCAGTATGTCAGTTGTGGGGGAGGCCGCCGACGGCGAAACGGCCGTCGAGCGCGCCGCTGAATTTGTGCCCGACATTATCCTGATGGATGTGAACCTGCCCAAGATGAACGGCTTACAGGTGACGCGCCGCGTCCTCAGCCAGAATCCGGCCCTGAAGGTGATCATCCTGACCGGTTACGACGACGCCGAGCAAGTCTACCACGCCCTGCGGCTGGGCGCGGTGGCCTATTGCGCCAAGGATGTACCCCCAGACGAACTGTTGGACACCATCCACGCCGTCCAGAAGGGGGCCTACGTCATCAACAATCAGGTCATGACCGACGACGAGATTCAGGCCTGGTTCCAGCGGCGAGCCACGCGCTACGGCACATACCCGACCGAGCCGGCCGAACCGGTCGAAGGCCAACCCGCCGGCGCGCCTGCGTCGACGGTGGCGATCACCCCCCTCTCGCCGCGCGAGATGGAAATCCTGGAACTGGTGACACGCGGAGCCAGCAACAAGGACATCGCCAATCGGCTGACGATCAGCGAGCAGACGGTTAAGAACCACATGACCGCTGTCCTGCGCAAGCTACGCGTCGAGGATCGCACGCAGGCCGCTGTCTATGCCTTGCGACACGGCTGGGTGCGCCTGGAGGCAGCCAGGCCGCCAAGCCAATAGCGGCCAGCCGTCAGTTGGCTGCGGAGGAACGAACATATGCGCTTCTTGAGAGGCGATGATGGTCAGGGGCTGGTGGAATATGCCCTCGTATTGGTACTGGTCGCTGTCGTGCTCATCGCGATTTTGGCCTTGCTCGGCCCCTATATCAGCCAGTGGCTCAGCAACGCCGGTGAATGGTTCCGACAGGCGCTGAGCAGCTAATGGCGCTCGACTGCCGGTGTGGATCGTGGGAGCAATCGTGACAGACCGGACAACAAACGACGACAAGAAACCGGAATGGGAACTAAGCGAAATCCGTGTGCGCCGCGACTCGCCGACTGTGGGCGCGCGCGACGCCTTTCTGGAGTTGAAAGACCAACTCTGCCGCCGCATTCTGGCCCTGCGCGACCCGGCGCTTGACCTGAGCAACCAGCCCCAGATTCGGCCGTTTGTCCACGACCGATTGGATGCTCTGCTGGATGAGCGCCAGATCGTCCTGAATCGCAGCGAGAAACGACAACTACTCGAGGCCATCGTCGCCGAGCTTTCCCAGTTGTAGGCGTGAGCACTTCCGTTTCACCGGCCTTCTCCGGCGCTACGTGGCGGCGCGTGGGGGCATTCTGCCTGGACGTACTCTTTCCGTCGGTCTGCGCCGGCTGTGGGCGCGTCGGCGTGTTGCTCTGCCCGGCCTGCGCGGCGCGTCTTGCGCCCGTGGTGGGGCCGATCTGTTTTTGCTGCGGTCGATCCCTGGCCGGCGAGGAGGGCCGGACAGCTGACCTTTGCCACGGCTGTGCGGCCGCTCCGTCCCCGCTGACTCAGATGCGCGCCCCGCTGCGCTATGCCGAGCCGACCAGCAGCCTCATCCACCGCCTGAAGTACGAGGGCTGCTTCGCCCTGGGCGGGGCGTTGGCCGAAACGCTCATCGCCGGGTGGCCGCGTTGGTTGCGGCCGCCTGACCTCATCGTGCCCATCCCCCTGCACCCGCGCCGGCGACGGCAGCGCGGCTATAATCAGTCGGAACTGTTGGCCCGGCCGCTGGCCGAGGCGGTGGGCGTGGCCTATAGCGCCACGCCCCTCCAGCGCACGCGCCACACCCAGCCCCAGGTTGGGCTGGGGCCGCAGGCGCGCGCCGTCAATGTGCGGGGCGCGTTTACGGCCGCGCCGGACGAAGCGCGGGGCCGGGCTATCCTCCTCGTTGACGACGTGCTGACCACCGGCGCGACCATGACCGCCGCGGCCGAGGCACTGTTGGCCGCCGGAGCCGCTTCTGTCTCGGCCTATTGTTTGGCGCGTGTGTCCTAGTCATGGGATAATGCCGTATTCCCAACACGATACCTTCCGGCCGGCGGGCCTGCCAACGACGCACCAATTCTTGTTATAAGGAGTAGAGGTCAAGATGGAACTGCAAATCCTCTCGAACAATATGGACATCACCCCACGCCTGCGCGACTACGTGGAAAAGAAGACGGCGCGCCTCGATCGCTATCTCCCCAAGCTGTCTGCTATCCAGGTGGTTTTGGCCATGGAGAATACGCGCAGTGCCGTCCAGCGCCACGTGGCCGAGATCACCATCCGCGACGAACGCGGCACCATCCTGCGCGCTGAGGAGCGCAACAGCGACATGTTCGCCGCCATCGATGCTGTCATCGACAAGCTCTACCGCCAGATCGAGCGCTACCGCGGCAAGAACCGCGCCAAGACGCGCGGCAAGGCCGAAGACATCGATATGGGCGAGCCGCTGCCCATTGCCGAGGAACTGCACGAGGAAGACCACGCCATCGTTCGCTACAAGCGCTTTGCCCTGCACCCCATGTCGGCCGAGGAGGCCATCGACCAGATGGAGTTACTGGGCCACGACTTCTATGTTTTCTTCAACGCTGAGGACAACGCTGTCAACGTCCTCTACCGTCGTCGCGACGGCACTTTCGGCCTGCTACAGCCGGAAATGGGCTAAGCCGGCAGGCAGCATGGCGCGCATTCTCGTTATCTGCACGGCTAACATCTGCCGGTCGCCGGTGGCCGCGGCGCTGTTGCGCGACCGGCTGCGCCAGCGCGGGCTGGGCGACTGGACGGTCGGCTCGGCCGGGACGTGGGCCATAGCCGCTCGGCCGGCCTCGCGCTATAGCGTCGATGTCATGGGCCGCCACGGCTTCAACATCGCCGACCACCGGGCGACGATGGTCGAAGAGCGCCATCTGCGCGACGCTGACCTGGCCCTGACGATGGAGGACGGCCACGCCGAAGCGCTGCGGGCCGAGTTCCCCGCGCACGCCCATAAGGTCTATTTGCTGACTGA
This sequence comes from Promineifilum sp. (SeqCode), assembly GCA_035372725.1. Taxonomy (GTDB): domain Bacteria; phylum Chloroflexota; class Anaerolineae; order Promineifilales; family Promineifilaceae; genus Promineifilum. The sequence goes on along the minus strand of DAOSMQ010000338.1, from coordinate 391 downwards.
GATGATCGGCCGCGGCTACAACATCCCCGACCCCTACGGCGGCCCGGTGGCGGGCTATCAGCAGATGTACGACGAGTTGGTGGCGGTGATCGACGCCGGCATGGAGCGCGTCATCACCCTGGCCCGGCAGAATGCGCGCGCGTAGCCGCGCTTCAGCTTACCAACCTTCGATGAACTGCGCCCACTCCTGGCGCTGCTCCAGGTGCGTGCCGAAGCGATAGGCCGCCGTGGGGCTGGGTTCAAACGGCAGCCGCCGCAGGATCATGTCGGCTTCGGCCGGCAGCTTGCCGCCCTTGCGGCGGTTACAGCCAGAGCAGGCGGCGACGAGGTTTGTCCAGGTGTGCGGGCCGCCATAGCGCCGCGGCACGACGTGATCGAGCGTCAGCGTGCG
>DAOSMQ010000337.1:0-3537 GCA_035372725.1 Promineifilum sp. (SeqCode) | reverse complement strand
GGCAGATGGCCGGCCGCGTCGCCGTCCACATCATCACCGGCGACCGCGACCTGCTACAACTGGTAGACGACAATACCCGCGTCGAGTTGCCATCGCGCAAGCCCGGCGGCAGCCCGGAGACCTACGACGCCGCCGGCGTGGTGGCCAAGCTGGGCGTGCGGCCGGAACAGGTCGTGGACTACAAGGCCCTCGTCGGCGACGTCAGCGACAACATCCCCGGCGTCAAGGGCATTGGCGAGAAGACGGCCGTCAAGCTGCTGGAGGAATATGGCACGCTGGCCAATCTCTACGCCCACATCGACGACATCAAGGGCGCCTTGCGCCAGAAGCTGGTTGACGGCGAGCACTCGGCCCGGCTGAGCTATGACCTGGCCCGCATTGTCACCGACGCGCCCGTCACCGTCGCGCTGGAGGATTGCCACACCCGCGACTTCAACGCCGCCGAGGCCATCAGCCTCTTTCGCGCGCTGGAGTTCCGCTCGCTGACCAACGCTCTGGTGGCCCACGTAGGCGCGCCAGACGACCTGCCGCAGGTCGTCGCCGCCGGGGAAGCGGCCCGTAAGACCGAGGTCGTCCTTGTCCGCGACGCGACCGCGCTGGCCGAGATGGTGGCCCGGCTGGAACGGGCGGAGTGGATCAGCTTCGACGTGGAGACCGATAGCCTGGAGCGGATGCTGGCCGGCATCGTCGGCATCTGTCTGGCCGTCGAGCCGCCGGTGGCCTATTACATCCCTATTGGCCACGTTGTTGGCGCGTCGCAGGCCGGCAGCGGCCAGATGAACCTCTTTGCTGGCGAAGCCGCGCCCGCGCCGGGCCAGCTGCCTCTGGCGCAGGTGCTCGACGCGATTCGACCGGCGATGACCAACCCGGCCATCCGCAAGGTGGCCCACAACGCCAAGTTCGACTGCATGATCCTCAGCCGCCACGGCCTGGCGGTCAGCCCGGTAGCCTTCGACACGATGATCGCCGAGTGGCTGACCGACCCGGCGACGAAGCACAAGGGACTGAAGGACCTGGCCCGCCACCGGCTGGGCGCGGAGATGACCGATATCGAGACGCTCATCGGCCGCGGCAAAACCCAGGTGACGTTCGCCCAGGTGCCCATCGAAACGGCCGCGCCCTATGGAGCCGCCGACGCCGACATGACGTTGCGCCTGATGCCCCTCTTGCAGCAGGAGATTGAGGCCAAGGGGTTGACGCGGCTGCTCGACCTGGAGATGGAGCTATTGCCGGTTCTGGCCGACATGGAGCGGATCGGCGTGCGCATCGACGTCGATTTCTTCCGCCAGATGTCGCAGGAACTGGCCGTGGTTCTGCTGCGGCTGGAAGGCACTATCTACGAGATGGCCGGCGAGCCATTCAACATCAACTCGACCCAGCAACTCAGCGACATCCTCTTTGGCAAGCTGCGCCTGCCGCGCGAGGGCCTGAAAAAGATCGCCAGCGGCCACTACTCGACCGCCGCCGACGTGCTCGACGGCCTGCGAGCGGTGGACAAGAGCGGTATCGTTGACGCTATCATCGAACACCGCGAACTGACCAAACTGAAGGGCACCTACGTCGATGCTTTGCCGCTGCTGATCAATCCCAACACCGGCCGCCTGCACACTAGCTTCAGCCAGATCGGCGCGGTGACTGGCCGGCTGGCCAGCAGCAACCCCAACTTGCAAAACATCCCCGTCCGCAGCGAAGTTGGCCAGAAAATGCGTCGCGGCTTCATCAGCGAACCGGGCTGGGTGTTTCTCTCGGCCGATTACTCGCAGGTTGAGTTACGCATCCTGGCCCACATCAGCCAGGACGAGACGTTGCTGGAATCCTTCCGCAACGACCGCGACATCCACACGACGACGGCCGCCGCCGTCTACAGTATTCCGCCGGAGAAGGTGACGCGCAACCAGCGCAACTTCGCCAAGCGGGTCAACTTCGGCCTCATCTATGGCATGAGTTCCTTCCGTCTGGCGCGCGAGAGCGGCCTGACGCCGGGCGAGGCGGAGACGTTCGTCAAAAGGTACTTTGCCCAGTTCCCCGGCGTGGAGCGCTATTTGGAAGCGACGCGCATCATGGCCCGCACCGACGGCTACGTGGAGACGCTCTTCGGCCGCCGCCGCTACTTCCCGGTCTTCAAGTCGCCCATGAGCAGCGCCAACCGCCAGGCGGTCATGCGCGCCGAGCGCGAGGCTGTCAACCACCCCATCCAGGGCACGGCCGCGGACATCATCAAGATCGCCATGGTGCGGCTGCACGCGCAGCTGAGCGGCCGTTACCAGGCGCGGATGCTGCTGCAAGTGCACGATGAGCTGCTGCTGGAGCTGCCGGTCGAAGAAGTCGAGGCTGTCCGGCCGATGGTCATCGAGATCATGTGTGACGCCTACGAGCTGGATGCGCCGTTGCGCGTGGAGGCTGAGACGGGCGCGAATTGGCTGGAGTTGAAGAGCGGTTAGCCGTCGCCATACCACGTCAGCGCGGTGAAATCAACCGTCACCGCGCCGCCGGCGCTGCCCAGCCATATAGCGACCTCGCCCGATGGTGGCGCAATCTCGCCCTGCCACAGGCGCTCGCGGTTAATCCAGGCAGTCACGCGGGCGGGATCGGTCGTGGCGTCGATGTCCAGCCAGATTTCGTTGCCGGCCGCGCCCGTTTGCACGTGGGGCCAGGGCTGCCACGGCAGCAGATAGCGTTTCTCCGCCTCCATCGCCGTCCACACGGCGGCCTCCCCCAGCGGTGACACGGCCACAGTGAGCGCGCCATCCCCCAGCGTCAGGCCATAGCCGCTGTCCATCTCCCCGCTGACGTGGGCGGCTGTCAGACGGAGCGAACGGCGCGCCGGCAGAGCGGCGAAGGGCGACGGCCGCCACTGGAAGAACTCACCCTCGCCCGCCAGCCGCAGCGACCCGGGGTAGGTGCTCCTGAACAGTGGGCCGAGCGGCCGGGGGTCGAACGCGCCCAGAGCGATTAGCAGGCCGAGCGCCACAGCGGCGACGGCCAGAAGCGCCGCGGCCAGGCGCAGGACGCGCCCGGCGGCCGGGGGCTGGGTACGGGTCATCAATCGATTTATAGGCCCCTTGGGCGCGGGGCGCAAGGGCGGTGGCTCTCCATGCGGCGCATTCCCGAGAAGACAGGTTGCCAAGCGACCGAAAGATGGTTAGGATCACGGTTAGCAAGCAGGCTGGGTGATCGCGGCTCCGGTTCGCCGGGGCTGAGGAAAGTCCGCACTCCACAGAGCAGGGCGCCGGCTAACAGCCGGGCGGGGCGACTCGACGGCAAGTGCAACAGAGAGGCGTATTGCCACAGGGGGCAACCCTTGTGGTGAGGGTGAAACGGTGGTGTAAGAGACCACCGGCGGCGGCAGCGATGTCGCCGGCCAGGCAAACCCCACCAGGAGCAAGGCCAAGCAGGGCGAAAGGCGCTGGTCGCCTACGGAGCGGCTCGTTCCGTCTGACGTCCGGGTAGGCCGCACGAGGTCGCCAGTAATGGCGATCCCAGATAGATGATCACCGCCGGCGGACGGTTCGCCGCCCGCCGGGACAGAATGCGGCT
>DAOSMQ010000336.1:0-3546 GCA_035372725.1 Promineifilum sp. (SeqCode) | reverse complement strand
CTCGACAGCTTCGGCGCGCCGGCCACCGTCGTGGAGATCAACCAGGGGCCGACCATCACCCAGTTCGGCGTCGAACCCAACTATCTCGTCATGCGCGGCGGCAAGCGGACGAAGGTCAAGGTCGGCAAGATCGCCAGCCTGGCCGACGACCTGGCCCTGGCCCTGGCGGCCCGCTCCATCCGCATCCAGGCCCCTGTGCCCGGCAAGGGCTACGTGGGCATCGAAGTGCCCAACAGCGCCAAAGCCCTCGTCTCCCTGCGCGACGTGATGGAGTCGGACGAGTACGCCCGCATGAAGTCGCCGCTGCGCATCGGCCTGGGGCAGAACGTCGCCGGGCAGCCCATCGTCGCTGACCTAGCGGCCATGCCCCATCTGCTCATCGCCGGCACGACCGGCTCCGGCAAATCGGTCTGTGTCAACGGGCTGATCGCCTGCCTGCTGTTGCAGAACACGCCCGACGACCTGCGCCTGGTCATGGTCGATCCCAAGCGGGTCGAACTGACCGGCTACAACGGCGTGCCCCACCTGGCCGCGCCCGTCGTTGTGGACATGGACCGGGTCATCGGCACGTTGCAATGGGCTTTGCGGGAGATGGACAACCGCTACAAGCTCTTCTCCGGGATCGGGGCGCGCAACATCGTCGAGTATAACAAGAAGGTTCGCCGCGAACCGACGACCGACGGAGTCCCAGGTTCCAGGGGCCAGGTTCCAGGGGAAGAACGCTCTGCCCCGGCCCCCGGCAGCGGTCGCCCCACGGCCTACAAACTCCCCTACATCGTCATCGTCATCGACGAGCTGGCTGACCTGATGATGCTGGCCCCGGAGGACACCGAGCGCAGCATCACCCGGCTGGCGCAGATGGCCCGGGCGACGGGCATCCATATGGTCATCGCCACGCAGCGGCCGTCGGTCGATGTTGTCACCGGACTGATCAAAGCCAACTTCCCGGCGCGCATTGCCTTCGCCGTGGCCAGCAGCACCGACAGCCGCGTCATTCTGGACACGACCGGCGCGGAGCGGCTGCTGGGTCAGGGCGACATGCTCTTCCAGAGTCCGGACGCGGCCGCGCCGGTGCGCTTGCAGGGCTGCTTTGTCAGCGACGGCGAATTGCAGAAGCTGATCAGCTATTGGCAGACGGCGCGGCGGACGCAGTTCATTGCCGCGCCCGCGGGGAAGGTTCCAGGGGCCAGGGGCCAGGTTACAGGGACTAGGGGTCACGGGCTAGGTTCTAGGGAAGACCGCTCCTCCCTGGAACCTGGAACCTCGAACCTGGAACCTGACGCCTATCCGCCCGTCCCCCCGCCCATCTCCCACCTGAACGCGCCGGAGCCGATGGGCGGGCCACCGCCGCCGCAACGTCGCGCCCCGCGCATTCCCACCGCGCCGGCGGGAACGACCACCGACGGCCAGCCCCCAACTGCCGCCAGAGGCGACTCCCGTCGCCCGACGACAGACGACAGGCCGCAGGTTCCCGGGGTAGAACGTTCTTCCCCTGGCCCCTCCGCCAACTTCGAGCCATACGTGCCGCCAGGCGCGCCGCACACCCAGCCGCCGCTGTGGGAGACGCTGCAAGCCATAGACGGCGACGACGGCAGCGGCGACAACGGCGAGGCCGACGACCTATTGCCAGAGGCCATCGCCCTAGTGCGGTCGCTCAACAAGGCGTCCACGTCGCTGTTGCAGCGCCGCTTCCGCATCGGCTACACCCGCGCCGCCCGGCTGATGGACGCGCTGGAAGAGGCCGGCATCATCGGCCCGCCGACGGGCACGAGCAAGGCGCGGGAAGTCTACGGTTCCGCGCGGACGGCGGATGAGGGGGATAGCGATGCCGCGGCAGAAGAGGGGGATGGGGCCGGCGAAGACACTGAGGGAGCGTAAGGCTGTCGGCGGTGACATCGCCTGGCCTCTTCATAGGGGCGGTGGGCGGGGTGGGCTTTCAGTGTTCGCCAGTTACCCAATGACCTGACAGGCGGACGCGCCGCCGTCCACCGTCCCCTGTCGCTCCGCCCCGCACCTGCTACAATCCGCCTCATGTCCCGCCCGACCCACTCTGCCGGCGGCCGGCAGGTTGCCCTGGCCCTCATGGTTCTGGCCCTGCTGGTGGCGGCGCTGCTGCGGCTGCCGCAGTTGACTGCGATTCCGCCCGGCGTCCATTATGACGAGGCCGCCTATGGCCTCAACGCCGGCGACATCGGCCTGCGCGGCGACCGGCCTATCTTCATCCCCAGCTTCACCGGCCGGGAGGTGCTCTACCTTTACGCGGCCGGGGGCATGGCCCGCCTGCTGGGCAACACCCTCTTCGCCCTGCGCCTGACCTCCGTCTTCTTCGGCTTGCTGACCATCGCCGCGACCTACCGGCTTGGCCGGGAGATGCTGGCCGACCGGCGCATCGCTCTGCTGGCCGCCGCCCTGCTGGCGGTCAGCTTCTGGCACGTACTCTTCAGCCGTCTGGGCTTCCGCGTCATCAGCCAGCCGCTGTTGCAGGCGCTGGCCGTGGCGGCGCTGTTCCGGGCGCTGCGTGGCGGCCGCTGGCCGTGGCTGTGGCTGGCGGGCGTGCTCATCGGCCTGACCGCCTACACCTACCTGGCCGCCCGCCTCTTCCCGCTGCTGCTGGCCGCCGCCCTGCTGCCGCTACTGCTCGACCGCGACACGCGCCCCCTGCGCGCCCGCCAACTGCTCTTCGTCGCCCTGGTCGCCTTCCTGACCGTTCTGCCGCTGCTGGCCTACTTCGCCATCCACCCCGACGCCTTCTGGGTGCGTATCGGCCAGGTCGCCCCCGGCGCGGAGGAGGGACTGACGCTGACCGAGAGCCTGCTGCGTGCCCTGAGCATGTTCTTCCTGCGTGGCGATCCATATCTGCGCTTCAACCTGCCCGGCCGGCCGCTGTTCGATTTTGTCACCGGCGGGCTACTACTGGCCGGCTGGGTCATCTGCCTGCGCCGCTACCGGCGCTTCCCCTACGACTGGCAGCGGGCCGCCGTGCTGCTGCTGCTGCTGGCTCCGCTGGTGATGATCCTGCCCACGGCTCTGGCCACCAACGAGATCGTCCCCAGCAACCTGCGGGCGATGGGCCTGATCCCCTTCGTCTTCTTCCTGCCACCCATTGGCCTCATCACCCTGCTGCGCGACGTGGAGCGGCGCTTTGGCCGGCCAAACCTGAGCGCCGCCGTCCAGGTCATCTTCCTGGTCGTCCTCTGGGCCGGCGGGCAGTGGACGCAGCATCTCTATTTCCGCGTCTGGGCGGCCGACGAGGAGCTTGTCTTCGTCAGCGACGGCGACATGACCGCCGCCGCCGGTTTCCTCGACCGGACACTGGCGGCCCTGCCCGCGGACGAGCGGCCGGCGGTCTACATGGCCTCACCCCACTACCGCCACCCGACGCTGGCCTTCTTGAGCGCCAACTACGACGCCATCCGCTGGCTGCCCGGCAGCCACGCCCTGGTCTTCCCCGCTGCCGGCCCGGCGCTGTACCTCTACCCGGCCAGCAGCCCCGCGCCCGACTGGGCCATCCCCTACCTGGAGAGCGACGGCCCGCCGGAGATCGTC
>DAOSMQ010000335.1:0-3552 GCA_035372725.1 Promineifilum sp. (SeqCode) | reverse complement strand
TCTTCGAAGTGGCGGCGGAAGGGGTGCAGGCCCAGGTCCAGCGGCGGCGTGCCGGGCGTCAGCGCCTCGGCGGCCTCAGCGACGACGCCCTCGCGCAACGCCATCTGCCGGGCAACGACCTGCGGCTCAACGGCCAACAGGTGGGCGACGCGGCCGCGCAATGCCAGGGCCAACGAGCCGCCCATCAGCCCCAGGCCGACGATGCCAACTCGCGCTTGCGCCAGAGGAGGTAGCTGCATGGGAGAAATTATAGCGGAAGAAGGGGACGCGGATGATGGGGATTGGGGGAGTGGGCAGCTCATTCGTACCCCGGTGAAGACCACGCCAATTAAGGCAAGGAACGCAACAAATATTACTAGGATCACATCAGTTGTTGCTGGAAGGTCTCTATTATCTGGGGCATGTGAATTCCTCCGCACTCACGCCATCTGTTATTGGCACGACCGGATACAGCTTATAATAGACAACTGTCGAAATCAGTCACACTTCCCTCGGCATCACCTCAATCAACGCTCTTAGCACGCGATTCACCGCCTCCGAATCGCGGAAATACTCGGCTACATCGGGTTCCAAGATCACAACGCGCTGCTGCTCCGTCAGCGCGAATCGGTTTGGCTTGGCCTTCTTGTAATCGAATTCATACTCTGGCAAGAGGTCGTCAAGTTCATCGCCTTTATCTGAACGTGTCTTCTTCATAGTCACTTTGCTCTCTCGCAGTCGCCGGGCGGGCGCTAATGATTCGAACTGCACCTTCTCGCTCGGTGAAGCTTATTACCAGAAGCTCCCCACCGGTTGAATGTCCAACGATGATCTCCCTTTCTTCGGCCTCTGAGTGCCACTCGTCATCAAATATGAGGGCTAAGGGGTTTGAAAATACAGTTGCTGCTTCTTCAAAGCTAACCCCGTGTTTTTGTTTGTTCCCAGCCGCTTTGCGCTCATCCCACTGTACCTTCATCGCTCAAGTATAACTTGCACCCGGCCATTTGTACACGCGCGACCAACGCTACCCATTGGGGAACCTTCCCCCGCCCCCGCGCGTCTTCCTGATAGACCCATCCGTTCCGGAGGAACGCCATGAAGAAGAGTTTGCTTGCGCTGGTGTTGTTCGTTTGGCTGGCCGCGCTGGTTGCGCCGGGGGCGCAGGCGCAGGATCAGATTCCACCGCGCGCCACCGAGGCGCTGGTTCCGCCCATTGACCCGCCGATCTGCCTTGATCTCTGCCCGCCACCCGTCTGGAACATGGACGGGCTGGAGATTGCCTACCAGCGCGTCAACGTGACCATCGCCGATCAGGTGGCCACGACCCACATCGAGCAGCTCTTCCGCAACCCCAACGACTGGGCGCTGGAGGGCACGTATTACTTCCCGCTGCCGGCCGGCGCGTCCGTCAGCCAACTGACCATGTGGGTCAACGGCGCGCCCATCGAAGCCAGGCTGATGCCCGCCGCCGAGGCCCGCGCCGTCTACGACGAGATCGTCCGCCAGTTGCGCGACCCCGCCCTGCTGGAGTACGTCGGTCAGGATGCCATCCAGGCCAACGTCTTCCCCATCCCGCCAGGCGAGGAGCGGCTGGTCGAGATCGCGTACACGACACTGCTGACGGCCGACAATGGCACGTTCCACTACGTCTATCCACAGTCGGCTGGTCTCTACACCGACACGCCCCTGACGCAGCAGAGCATCCGTGTGGACATCGCCTCCAACGAGGCCATCCGCACCCTCTACTCGCCCAGCCACCGCGTGGCCATCGCCCGCGACGGTGACTTCCGCGCCACGGTCGGCTATGAGGCCGCCAACCCGCCGCTGGACGACTTCGAGTTGTACTACACCGTCTCGCCCGAGGCGATCGGCCTGAACCTGCTCAGCTATAAGGCCGCCGGCGAAGATGGCTTCTTCGTCCTGCTGGTCGCGCCGGGGCTGGATGCGGGCGAGGTCGTGGCCAAGGACATTATCCTGGTGCTAGACACGTCGGGCAGCATGGAGGGCGAGAAGATCATCCAGGCGCGCGGGGCAGCCCGCTACGTCGTCGATCATCTCAACCCCGACGACCGCTTTGCCGTGGTGCAATTCAACACCACGGTCAGCAGCTACGCGCCGGCCCTCCTGCCCACGAGCGAGGTTGCCGGAGCCGGGGCCTACATCGACACGCTGCCCGCCGCCGGCGGCACGAACATCAGCGGCGCGCTGCTGGAGGCCGCCGCGCTGGTGCAGCCGGAGCGGCCGACGACCATCCTCTTCCTGACTGACGGCCTGGCCACCGAGGGCATCACCGACACCGGCCTGCTGCTGGACAACGTCGCCGCGGCGCTGCCCGACAACGCCCGCCTGTTCGCCTTCGGCGTCGGCGACGACGTGGACACGACGCTGCTGGACACGCTGGCCCAGAACCACCGCGGGACAACGACCTACGTCCGCCCCGGCCAGGCCATCGATGAGTCTGTCAGCGCCTTCTACGCCCGCGTCAGCGCCCCGGTGCTGACCGACATCGCCATCGACTACGGCGGCGTGGCCGTGCAAGAGGTCTACCCCGTGGAACTGCCCGACCTCTTCGCCGGGACGCAACTGGTCATTGCCGGCCGCTACCGCGACGGCGGCCCGGCGACGATCACTCTGAGCGGCACGACCAACGGCCGGGCGCAGCGCTTCAGTTACCCCGACCAGACTTTCCAGGCCGATGGCGGCGAGGCGTTCATCCCCCGCCTGTGGGCCACGCGGGCCATCGGCCACCTGATGCAGCAGATTCGCCTGCACGGCGAAGACCCGGAGCTAGTGCAGAGCGTCGTCGCGCTGAGCACGCGCTACGGTATCATCACGCCCTACACCAGCTTTCTGATCGAGGAGGATGACATCAGCGCCCAGTCGCCGGACGTGTTCGCGGCGCCGCTGGCCGCGCCGGCCGAGGCCAGTGGCGCGGAAGCAGTCGAGCGGGCGGCGGCTGAGGGCGATATGGCCGCGGCCGAAGCGCCCCTGCCCTTGCCGACGCTGATGCCCAGCGCCGGGGCCGCGCCGGGCATGGCCGTGGCCGAAGCGGTAGCGCCGGTGCAGACGGCCGGCGACCGGACGTTCTTTCTGCGCGACGGCGTGTGGGTCGATAGCGCCTATGACGCCGCGATGGGCGAGCCAGCGGTCGTCCCCTTCGCCTCCGACGCCTACTTCGACCTGCTGAGCGCCCGGCCGGAACTGGGCGCGGCGCTGGCGTTGGGCGACGAGGTGCTGGTCATGGTCGAGGGCGTGGCCTATCGCATTACCGCGACGAGCGGCGAGGCGGGCGAAGTTACCCTGCCGGGTACGGCCAGCACGCCGACGGCCGCGCCCGATGGCATCACTCAGACGGACGCCACCCCGGCGGCCATCAACGCCACGCCCGGCGCGACCACAGAGGGCACAAGCGGCGTCACGGCCTTTGGCGTTGGCCCGTGCGCCGCGGCCCTGCTGCTGCCGCTGGCCATCGTCGTCAGCCTGGGCGCGGCCCGCCGCCGGCGCGACTAGCGCAGGGGCCTACCCTATCTAGGGCTTTTCCAAAGTCACCCCAGGCGCACCGACCTGACAGGT
>DAOSMQ010000334.1:0-3553 GCA_035372725.1 Promineifilum sp. (SeqCode) | reverse complement strand
CGTGCGTGCCGGACGGGTCGAGCGAGCTGCCGGGCTGGTTGGGATAGACATACAGGTCGCGGTCGGCCTGGAAGCGCGTGGCCATGGCCCATTCGACCTGCGCCGGGTCGTAGATGTCCACGTCTGTATCGACCACCCAGACGTGCTTAAGCGAGCCGTGGCCGCGGAAGGCGGCCTCAATGGCCCGGCGGCCGTCGTCTTCGCCCTGCTTGTCGATCTGGACGACAGCATGGAGCCAGGACGTGCCGCCGGGGGTGATGACCGCGCCGGTGCAGCGGGCGACCTCGTTGACAGCGGCGAAGATAGTCGGCTCCTTGGGCATACCCATCAGCAGCTTGTGCTCCAGACCGCCGGGCAGAAGGGCGTGGTAAATCGGGTCGCGCCGGTGGGTGATCAGGTCGATGGCGATGACCGGCTGCTGGCGAGTGATGTCCATCGTCTCGGTCAGATCCATAAACGGCCCTTCGGACACGAGCTGGTGGCTAATGCGCCCCTCCAGGACGATCTCCGCGTCGGCGGGCACAGACAGGTCGTTGGTCAGGCACTTGACCAGCGGCGTGGGCGCGAGGGCATGGGCCACGGCCAACTCATCGACGCCCGGCGGCGGCGACATCGACGCGGCCAGATGGACGGCCAGCGAGACGCCAATGCAGATGGCCACGGGCAGGTCGCCGGAGCTTTTCTGCAAGGCCGTGTAGGTGCCGCGGTTCTCGACAATGCGGGCGGCGAAATGGCGCTTGTCAAGGCGCAGCAGGCGATGGTAGCACATGTTGCGGCCGAGGTCGGGGTCTTCGACGATGACCACAGCACTGGCGATGTAGTGGCCGGCGTCCTGCGGCAGATGGAGCAGGATGGGCAGTTGGTCGAGATCGACTTCCTCGACGACGACCTCCTGGCAAGGAGCGCTGTCGACCAGGGGCGGAGCGACCGGTTGGGCCAGCGCGTCGGCCAGATGGCGCATCAGAGCCGGCACGGGCACATCGAGGGCCAGGCTGAAGAAGGCCCGGTCGGCGCATGGCCCGGCGCAGACGCGCCAGCCAGGGTAGCCGTCGATGTGGTTGAAGAGCACCGGCCGGCCCTCCAGAGCGTGGGCAACGTTAGCGATCTCGAAAGTCGTATCGACCGGCCGGTCGATGGTCAGCAGATAGCCGGCCTTGTCGGCCTTCTCAATGAAGTGGCGAAAGCTCATGGACGTCGTTTCCTTCCTCGGCAGTGTATTATAGCGGAGGGACGGCCGGCAGGCGACGGCTGGCCACTGACCTGACAGGTTGACGGCCAATACGGCTCTGACAGGAACGAAACTTGTAGCCGCCTGACTGTCATCTCTGGACGCCACGGCCGTCTCCCGAAAAGCCCGGCAAGGACGTGGACGGTTCCTGCGCTATAATGAGCGTCGCCTGTCGGGCCGGCATGGCCCCGACACAAAGGACACGATGCGCGATCGGACGATTGTCCGCCTGGGACTGCTCATACTGGCGCTGACGACGCTGGCCTGCAATGCCTTCGCCGGCGTCGCCCGGCCGACGCTGCCGCCGCCGCCGCTGGTCGTGCCGTCGCCGGCGACGACGGGCGACGCGGCCGTCCCCGACGTCGCCCCGACGGCGACCCTGCCGGGCGAGACCCCCGCCGGGGCGAGCCAGGGCACGCTACGGGTTCTGGTCGATCTGAATGTCCGCGCCGGGCCGGGCGTGGGCTATGAGCGCGTCGGCTTCCTGCTGCGTGATGAGACCGCCGTCATCCTGGGGCGCGATCCGGCCAGCGGCTGGTGGAAGATCGCCTGCCCACCCCGCGCCGAGGGCAACGACTGCTGGGTGTCTGGCGGCGCGCAATATACACAGGCCGAGAATGCCGCCGCAGCCCCCACTGCCGCTGTCCCCGCCTCGCCGACGCCCCGGCCGCCCGACCCCGCGCCCGGCACCGGGCTACTGGTTTTCATCGACAGCGGCCGCCTCTTCGCCAGCACGCTCGATCTGACCGGCGACGTGCCCACGGCCGCCCCGGCGCTGCAACTGGGCACGGCGGCCTCGGTGCAGCGGGCGGCCATCGCCCCGGACGGCCGCACGGTGGCTTTTACCGTCCTCGATCCGACGACGGGCGACAACGAACTGCGGCTCATCCACGCCGATGGGGCCAACGAACATACCCTGGTGCGCGCCGCCGAACTGCCGCGCGTGCCGGAGGCCACCGAGCTGCCGGCCGCGGCCACGGCCACGGCTAGTGCCCGCGCGCAGGTGCTGGACTTCCAGTGGCAGAGCGACGGGGCGGCGCTGGTCTTCAATACGGCTCTGGTCAGCCCCGGCGGCTTCTCGGCCGGTTCGCAGAGCGACCTGTGGACAGTGACACCCCAGGGCCAGGTAACGGCGCGTCTGGCCGCGGGGCGAGGGCTACCGCGCTTCGTCGTCTCCCCGGACGACCGGCTGCTGCTCATCGGCCGGCAGGAAATCCTGCGCGTGGCCATCGACGGCCGCGGGCTGGAGTCGGTGCTGACTTTTGAGCCGGTGGCCACGGCTGAGAACGTCATCTATCCGACGGTGCAATGGAGCGTCGATGGAACGTTCGCCCTAGCGGCTGTGACGGCGCCGTTCGCCGCCGGGGACGCGACCGAGACGCGCTCGGCTGGCCTGTGGCGCGTTCCCGGCGCTGGGGCGGCTGTGGCCCTGGGCCAGGTGCGCGCCGATGTCGTCGCCGCGTCGCCGCGTTGGTCGCCGGATGGCCAGCGGCTGGCCTATCTGCGCGCGTCGGCCGCCGGTCCGGAACTGTGGCTGGCCAATGGCGACGGCACGCGGCTGGAGCGTGTGGCCGCCGGCGAGGGACTGCGCCTGTTGGACTGGCGCGCCGGCAACAACGCGCTGCTCTTTGCCGGGCAGGACTATGCTGCTGTTGTTCAGAGTGGCGCGCCGGCGATCATCGCCCAAACCGGCGGGGCGGTCGGCCGCGGCGCGTGGCTGAGCGACACGGCCGTCGTCTTAGCGCTGACCGACGGCAGCGTGACGGGCTTCTTTGTCGTGACGCGCGACGGAACCCGCCAATTGTTGGCGCCTCTGTCGGCCGTGGAAGCGCCGCTGGACGTGTGGTTGCCCTGAATAAGCCGGCTCTGAGGGGGATGGCCCTTGAGAAAAGGGCGCTCCCCCTGTTCTGCGAAACAGGGGGAGCTTCAGAGAGGGGATGTAGCCTGCGAGACTGCTATGTTAGCGGCCGGGCGAGAGGAACGCCGGCCGGTCGGTAAAGCGTGCCTATTTCCGGCGCAGAAAGGCCGGGACTTCCAAATTGCCGGGCATGAACCGCGCCGGCTCTTCCACGGCCGGCGCCTCAGGGCGCGAAGCCGGCTGGGGCGGCTTGCTCTGCCGTTCGGCGCTACGCACCTGACGGGCGGCCGTCTCAAAGAGACCGGAGTCGCTGCTTTGCAGCATGTGCCGGGGCAGATGGGCCTGGTCGAAGTTCGTGGCGATGACGGTGATGCGCACCTCGTCGCCCATGTTTTCGTCGATGACCGCGCCGAAGATGACGTTGGCATCGGGGTGGGTGGTTTCGCGGATAACCTCGGCGGCCTGAT
>DAOSMQ010000333.1:0-3567 GCA_035372725.1 Promineifilum sp. (SeqCode) | reverse complement strand
CGCGGCCGGAGATGGCCGCGGCCATCGTCCTCATCAGCGACGGCACCGACCCCGGTACGTCGCAGGTTCAGCCGAGCGATGTCCCTACGCGGGCGGCTGCGGCCGGCATCCCCATCCACACCATCGTCATCGACAACGCCGGGCTGAACATCGGCCAGGAGTTGGGGCGCGAGTATATGCGCGACGTGGCCACCGGCTCGCGCGGGCTAACCACTGACCTGTCCAACGCCGAGGGACTGGCCGCCATCTGGGGCCGCATCGCCGGCTTCCGCGATCATTACCTGATCCGTTACACCGCGCCCGAAGTCGCCAGCGGCACCTTCCCGGTCGAGGTCAGTCTGCTCAACAATCGCGACACGCGCGCCGTGGCCGACGTGACCATTTCCACGGCCGCGCCCAGCGTCGTCATCGACCTGCCCCGCGAGAGCCGGGCCATCACTGTGACCAACCTCGACAAGCCTATTGAGCTGCGCCTGGCGACAACCGTGTCCTGGCTCGACGGCCAGACGCGCGACGTGACCGCCGCCCGGTTGCTGGTCAACGACGTTGCCGCCGGCGACATCCCCGTAGACGACCTGAGCGGTTTCACCATGCCCATCGGCAACCTCAGCTTCGGCGACAACCGGCTGGAGGTCGAAGTCACCGACAGCCAGGGCCTGACCTCCAAGAGCGCGCCGGTCATCCTGAGCGTGACCCAGGGCGAGGAAGAGGTGTTGCCAGAGGACTTGCAGCCGTCGGGGTCGGGCTTCAACATCTGGTGGGTCGCCATTCCCCTGCTGCTACTGGCCACCGCCGGGCTGGGCTACTACCTGTGGCAGCAGAGCCAGCGCCCGCGGCGCGGCCTGGCCGCGGCCGAAGCGCCCGCCGGCAACCGCCGCCGCCGCCGCGGCGCGGCGCCAGAGGTTGTGCCATCACCGCCGCCGCCGGCCGCGATGGGCGGCTATGACGCGCCCGGCGACATGGGCTATATGGGTGGCAGCGCGGGGGAACAGCCGTTTATCATGGCCCATCTGGAAGTCATCAACGCGCAGACGATGATGCCGGAGGAGCTGACATTGGGCGACCTGGAAGTGCGCGTCGGCCGATCTCCGGCCCAGAGCCAGATCGCCTTCCGCGACGACATCACCGTCTCCCGCTTCCATGCCGTCCTGCGGCTGGAGGGCAACCACTACCGCATCTACGACGCCGGCAGCACCAGCGGCACCTACGTCAACGGCCGGCAAGCGCCGGAGTATGGCCTGCAACTGAGCGACGGCGACGAAATTCAACTTGGCGCGGTGCGACTGCGCTATCGACAGCTATAAGGGCGCAGGTCTTTTCCAAAGTCGCTAAAAAGTGCGCTGACCTGACAGGTGGCCGCCCACCTGTCAGGTGTTCGAGCAACTGACGACTTTGGGAAAAGCCCTGTATAAGGGCGGGGCCAATACGACCGCGGCCACCTTCCGTCGTATAATTGGCCCATGACGCCAATGACCCTCACCCCTGTTCAGCGCGACGCCGTCGCCGCCGGTGGGACGAGCTACCTCTACGGCCCGGCCGGCACGGGCAAAACGACCGCGCTCCAGCAGCGCCTCCTGCGCCTCCTGCGCGAGGGCGAGCCGGCCTATACCATCCTCGTCCTGGTGGCTGAGCCGGAGCATCGCGACGCCTTCTTCGACACGCTCCACACCTCTGGTCTCGGCCCCTATGCCGAGCTAAACGTGACCCACTACACGCGGCTGGCCCAGAGCATGGTGTCGCTCTTCTGGCCGCTGGTGGCCCGCGGGGCGGGCTTCGCCCGGCCCTACCAGCCGCCGACCTTTCTGAGCTACGACCTGGCTCAGGTGCTGATGTGGCGCGTGGTCAACCCGCTGTTGGGCCAGGGCGCGTTTGCCAACCTGCGCCTGCGGCCGCAGCAGATCGTCAGCCAGCTACTGGACACGCTCAACCGGGCGGCCCTTAACGCCCTGACCCTGGAGGAGGCCATCGCCCGCCAGGCCCGCACCTGGGCCGGCGACCCGGAGCGCCGCTTCCACCTCGACGACGCCGCTACGGCCGCGCGCGCTTTCCGCCGCCGCTGTCTGGCCAACAGCCTCCTCGATCTGTCGCTGACGGTTGAAGTGTTCGACACCCAACTGGTGCAACACCCCGAATTCCACCGCTACTTCCGCGAGCGCTACCGCCATTTGCTGGTCGATAATCTGGAGGAGCAGACGCCCGCGGGGCAAAACTTCGTCGTCGGCCTGATGGGCGAGACGCAGACGACGGCCGTGGCTGGCGACGCCGGCGGCGGCTACAAGCGCTTCCTGGCCGCCGACCCCCACGGCGCGGAGGCATTGCGCGCCCGCTTCGACCACGTCTACGACTTCACCACCAGCTTCGTTGCCCCCCCGGAGATGAGCCAACTGGCCGACGTCGTCGAGAACGCTCTGCTGCGCACACGCCATCCCGTTCCAGACGCGGGCGCGGACGGGCAGCTGTTGGGCGTCATCGGCGGGCGCTACCGGCGCGAGATGGTCAACAACCTCGCCCCGGTGCTACACAGCCTTGTCTACGACCAGGACGTGGCCCCGCGCGACATCGCTATCATCGTCCCCTACCTGGACGGCGCGCTGCGCTACATGCTGACCCAGGCGCTGGCTGAGGCCGGGCTGCCCTATCGCCTGCTGCGCCGCCGCACCAGCCCGCGCGAGGAGCCGCGCGTGCGCGCCTGGCTGACGTGGCTGGCCCTGACGCACCCGGAGTGGGGCGTCCATCCCGCGCCCTTCGACGTGGCCGAGGCGCTGACGCTGAGCATTGCCAGCCTCGACCCGGCGCGGGCGCAACTGCTGGTGGACAACCTCTACCGGCCCGACGTGCCCGAACTGGCCCCGGCCGAGGGCCTGCCGGAGCGCATCGTCGCCCGCGTCGGCGCGGAGAACGTCGAACTGGCCGAGGAGCTGCGCCTGTGGCTGGCCGCGCGCGACCGGGGCGAGAGCATCGACGCCTTTCTGCACAGCCTCTTCAACGAACTGCTCTCGCAGCCGCGCTTCCGGCCGGAGCCAGACCTGGCCGGCGCGGCCGTGGCCGACTGGCTGAGCCAGGCTGCGGCCCGGTTGCGGCGCGCCGGGACGGCGATGGGGCTGGCCGGCGAGGCCGAGGCCGGCGCGGCCTTCATCGACGCCGTCAACCAGGGCCTCGTGACGGCCAACCCGCCCGACTGGGGCGAGCCGCCCGACCCCAACGGTATCGTCCTGGCGACCATCTACGCCTACCTGCTGGCCGGGCCGCCGGCGCGCGTGCAGGTCTGGCTGGAGACAGCTGCCCAGGGCTGGTGGGACATCCCCCGCCAGCCGCTCAGCAACGCCTTTGTCCTGGTGCAGAGCCGCGCCCCGGAGGAGCCGTGGACCATCGAAGAGGATTTCGCCGTGCGCAACGAACTGCTGGCGCGCATCGTCCGCGGGCTGACGGCGCGCTGCCGCGACGGCATTATCCTGGCCAGCAGCGACCTCGACCGGCGCGGCCAGCGGCAGGACGGACCATTGTGGCGAGCGCTCGCGCCGCTCGTCCACCGCTTTTCAGTTGTCACCAATTCTTGAGACCTGACCG
>DAOSMQ010000332.1:0-3572 GCA_035372725.1 Promineifilum sp. (SeqCode) | reverse complement strand
AAGAGTTTATCTATTTCTTCCTTTGCGCCTTTTCTTGCTTAGCGCCTTTGCGTGAGCCTCTTTTCAATCCGTGAAATCGGCGTGATCTGTGGTTTCATTCTCTGCCATCCACGATAAACTAGCGGCGCGTCATGAACCAAAAGTATCGCCTAAGCCCCTCCACCATCGCCGCCTACTTCAAACACCGCTGCGACCGCCAGTACCGCTGGGAAAGTGTCCTGCAATCTGATCGCGGCCGGGCTGGCATCGGCTGGAACGTACCCCGCACGCCGCGCTTCCAGAGCCGCCCCGGTATCACTCTGCTCATGGCCGCTGGCGACGAGTTCGAGGTCAGCCGGTTGGAGGAGTTGCAACAGGAGCATGGCCCGGCGGCGATAGCCTACGCCGGCATTGAGAGCGACAACGGCCGCCGCACCGTCATGCCCATGCCCATGCCCGAACTGGCCGCTGTGTTGCGCCGGCCGTCGCCGCCGCGCTTTGTCGCGCAGATTCTCATCGACCTGGAAGCCACGCCCGACCACGCCGCGCGCTTCCTGCGGCGCTTCGACCTTGACCCGGCGCGCGTCCGCGTCGGCACGGCCCGGCCCGATCTGCTGGCGATCATCCCTGGCGACGAGCGCCGTTTATTGCGCGTTTGGGACTTCAAGTCCAGTCAGGCTGCCCGCCACGAGCACTTCATCCAGGTGGCCTTCTACACCTTCCTGCTGGAGGAAGCCCTCGACGCCTATGGTCTGAGCGATGCCTACGCTGTCGATACCAGCACCGGCGTCATCTTTGCCCGGCAAGGGCCAGACTCGTTCGAGCTGGCCCCCTATCGCCTGGCCATTGAGGACTTTCTGCGCCACCGGGCCATGCCTATGCTGGAGACGCCCGCCAACGAGGCCCACTACCACGTCAACGTGGGCTGCCCCATGTGCCAGTACATTGACACCTGCCGCGCCGAGGCCGACGCCGGGCGCGATCTGTCGCGCATCGCCTACATGACCTCAGAGTCGAAGCGGCGGCTGGCGCGGGCGGGCTTCCACACCCACCGCGAACTGGCCCAGTTGAGCGAGGACGACCCGCGCTGGGAGCAACTGCGCGCCGCCGGCCACGACCTGTCAATGAACCTGGGGCGCTACGTGGCCGTGGCCCAGGCGCTGGACGACGGCCGGCCGCGCCCGCTGGGCAGTCGCCTGCTGACTGTACCCGCCTGGGAAGACGTCCGCGTGACCCTCAGCGCCGAGTACGATCCGGTGACCAACACCTGCTTTGCCCTGGGCCTCAAGACGCTGGCGGGCTGGCAGGCCGGGCGGCCGCAGGGCATGGAAGAGGTTTTCCTGCTGGAGAACCCCCTGACGACGCCCGACGCCGAGGCGCAATTGCTGCTGCGCTTTCTGCGCGTGCTCAACGCTTTGCTGCTGCGCGTGGACGCGGACAACGCCGCCGTGGCCGCGGAGATGGACGCGGAGCCGGCCCTGGCCGCGGCGCGCCGCGCCGCCTACGACGCAGCCAGCGCCTACGCGGCCTTCAAAGCGGCCAACCCCACCCTGCGCAGGAACAAGAACAACGGCGACCTCATTGCCCGGCGCGACGCGCTCCAGGCGGCCGAGAAGGAAACCAAGCGCGCGCTCCAGGACGCTGAGCGCGAAGCCCGCTATCAGAACGCCCGGCGGCAACAGCGGCTGCACTTCTACGCCTTCGACGGCTTCGACCTGACTGTGCTCAAGCGGTTGGTGGAGCGCCACCTGTTCACCACCGACGCCGCGCTACGGGCCGAACTGCATACCCTGGTGCGTCTCTTCCCGCCGGAGTCGGTCATGCCCGACGCCGATAGCTTCCGCACCATCCCCGGCACGGTCGTCATCGACGCGCTGCGGCAGCTGGTGGCCTTGCCGTCGCCCTATGTCTATGATCTGCGTAGCGTGACCGAACTGATTCCAGCCGCGAACGGGCGGCGCCCCTATGCTTTCCGGCCGCCATCCAACTTCGTCTACCGTGGCACCAACCAGATCGCCTTCGAGCGCATCCACGACATCTGGCACGCCCGCCACTTCCAGCCCAACCCGCGCGATCCGGCCAGCGCCATCCCGCCGGAGGAAGTGCGCCGCCGCATCGAGCGGGCCGTGCGCGACAAGCTGCGGGCAACGGATGAGGTCATCCAATGGCTGAAGCGCGACTACAGGGATGGCCTGCTACTGCGCAAGGAGCCCTTCCGCCTCCACGACGGCTTCAACCCGCTCGGCTTCGGGATGCTGGACGCGCTGCGTACCTTCACCATGCTGGAGACTTCCTATGCCGAGCTGTCCGTCAAGCACTTGCACACGCTGCCCATCGCCGATCGGGTGGCCCGGTTCGAGTGTCTCAGCGGCCTGCGCTACATTGAGGCAGCCGACGAGCCGGACGGCTCGCTGTGGTTCACCTTCGACCCGGCCGCCCGCGACGCCAAGTTCGCCCGCGGCGACTTTGACCTGGTGCTGACCCCGGCGGCGACGCCGGAGCAGTTGGTCAGCCACATCGACGACCCCCTCTTCGACCGTCCTCGCTGGCGGCATGAGCCATTCAAGGTCAGTCTGGTCGAATACGACTTGCAGGCCAATCCACCGCGCGTCCGGCTGAAACCCAACCTGCCGCTGGAGAAGTTCCGCGAGAAAGTCGACCTGACCGCCGTCCAGACGCTGGACAGGGTCTACGTGGACTACAACACCTCCAAGACCATCGCTGTCCTCAACCGCCTGGGGACTGCGCCGGAGATAGGCCAACACGTTCACGAACTGCTAGACTGGGCGAGTACGTCCACGTGGCGGCCGCTCATCGACGACGTTGGCGCGGTCGAGCGGGAACTGGCGGCCTGCGCCGCCCGCAGCGGAGGAAGTCTCTCTCTGACCTCGGCTCAGACGCGCGCCTTCCGCGGCGCGCCGGCTGTGCCCCTCAGCCTCATCTGGGGGCCGCCGGGCACGGGCAAGACGACCATGCTGGCCCACTTGCTGCTGGCCTACGTGCTGGCCGCTCGCCGCGGCGGCCGGCCGGTGCGCATTCTCGTCAGCGCCTTCACCCACAACGCCATCAACAATGTCCTCAACAAGGTCGCCGAACTGCTGGGGCGCTATGGCCTGGGCGGCAGCGCGACGCTGGTCAAGGTGCAAGGCAATCAGGAGAACGCCCAGGACGGGCAATTGCCCGCGGCCGTCGAACGCGCCCACAACAAGGCCCTTGCCGGCCTGCTGGGCAGCGACGCGCCCTGTGTCATCGCCGGCAGCACCGTCTGGGGCATCTACAATGCCATGAATAGCGCCGGTGGGCCGGTGCAACCCTGGTTCGACGTCGTCCTCATCGATGAGGCCTCGCAGATGAAGGTGGCCGAGGCCCTGATCGCCTTCGGCGCCGCGCGGCCCGATGGCGCGGTCATCCTGGCCGGCGACGACCGCCAGTTGCCACCCATCATCCACGGCGACTATCCGGCCGAGCACCGCGAGATGCTGTCGTCGGTCTTCGCCTTCATGCGCGCCCGCATTGAGGCGCACGAGGAAGACGGCTTCGCGGCGCGCACGCTCTTCCAGTTGGAGGAGAACTTCCGCGGTAACGAAGCCCTG
>DAOSMQ010000331.1:0-3575 GCA_035372725.1 Promineifilum sp. (SeqCode) | reverse complement strand
CCCCGCCTGCGCCAGCACGACACCGGCGGCATCTGGCAGCCGGGCGCGGGCGGCCTGTGCCTGCACACTATCCTCCTCGACCCGTCGAACCCCGAGCGCATCGTCGTCGCCATCTCCGCCGCCGGCGCGTTCCGCAGCGACGACGGCGGGCAGACGTGGAAGGCCATCAACCAGGGTCTGCGCTCCGACTACATACCCGACCCCAAAGCCGAGGTGGGCCACTGCGTCCACCACGTCGCCATGCACCCATCGAATCCCGACCGGCTCTTCATGCAGAAGCATTGGGATGTGATGCGCAGCGACAATGCCGGCGATGAGTGGTACGAGATCAGCGGCAGTCTGCCGTCCGACTTTGGCTTCGTCATCGACGTGCACGCCCACGAGCCGGAGACGATCTACGTCGTGCCCATCAAGAGCGACTCGGAGCACTACCCGCCCGATGGCAAGCTGCGCGTCTATCGCCGCCGCGGCGGCAACGAGTGGGAAGCGCTGACCGACGGCCTGCCGCAAGAGAACTGCTACGTCAACATCCTGCGCGACGCCATGAGCGTGGACAAGCTTGACCCCTGCGGCATCTACTTCGGCACGACCGGCGGCCAGGTCTACGTCTCGGCCGACGGCGGCGACCACTGGCAGGCCATCGTCCACGATCTGCCGGCCGTGCTCTCGGTCGAGGCGCAGCTCCTGCCGTGATCCGCGTCATCATCCCCCACCACCTGCGCAATCTGGCTGGCGTTGGCGCGGAGGTGAGCGTGGCGGTGGCCGAGCCGGTGACCCAGCGGGCCGTCCTCGACGCGCTGGAGGCGCGCTACCCCGTGCTGCGCGGCACCATCCGCGACTACAGCACGGGGCAGCGCCGCGCCTACCTGCGCTTCTTCGCCGGCGCGGAAGACCTGTCGCACGAAGCGCCGGACGCGCCGCTGCCGCCTGATGTCGCCAACGGCAAAGAGCCGTTGCGCATCATCGGCGCGATTGCCGGCGGGTAATGGCGAACGCAAGTAGCCCATGAGCAGGACACGACTGGAGGCCTTCAGCGACGGCGTCATTGCCATCCTTATCACCATCATGGTGCTGCAATTGACGCCGCCGCACGGCCACGATCTGGCCGCGCTCCGGCCGCTCGTGCCCGTGTTCCTGGGCTATGTGCTAAGCTTCCTCTATCTGGGCATCTACTGGACTAACCACCATCACCTGTTTCAGGTCGTAGAGCAGGTGGACGGCCGCGTGCTGTGGGCCAACATCCACCTGTTGTTCTGGCTGTCGCTGGTGCCGTTCCTGACGGCCTGGGTGGGCGACAATGGACTGGCGGCGCTGCCCGTGGCGCTTTATGGGCTGGTTCTCCTGGCCTCGGCTATCGCCTATTACTTCCTGACGCGCGCCCTGTTGGCGCTCCATCGTCCCAATTCGGCGCTGGCCAAAGCGCTGCAAGGCGACTTCAAGGAGAAGGTGTCAATTGCCCTCTACGTCGTGGGCATCGTCCTGGCCTTTGTCAACGCCTGGCTGGGCTGCGCGGCCTATGTTCTCGTGGCTTTAATCTGGCTCATTCCCGACCGGCGCGTGGAAAAGGTGTTGGGCCAATAGGGGCTGCGCCCCGAGTTGCCAAGGCCTATGCGAAGGCCTACTACCTGAGCACTGTTTGAGTCCTGCTGACCGAGGACGCCTATGGAACTGATGACCCAACGCTTGCGGCTGCGCGAGTTCCGCGAAGACGACTGGCTGGCCGTGCTGGCCTACCAGTCCGACCCACTCTACCTGCGCTACTATGAGTGGACGGAACGCACGCCCGAAGCGGTGCGTGCCTTCATTGGCATGTTTCTCAAGCACCAGCGCACGCAACCGCGCACCCGATTCCAGTTAGCCGCCATCCTTCGGGCGACTGGCGAGTTGATTGGCAACTGCGGCGTGCGTCTGACCGCGCCCGGCTCCCACGAGGCCGACCTGGGCTATGAGCTGTCACCGGCCCACTGGGGGCACGGCTACGCCACTGAGGCGGCCCGCGCCATGCTCAACTTCGCTTTCACCCAGCTGGGCGTCCATCGCGTCTGGGCCGAAGCCGTCGTTAACAACACCGGCTCGACCCATGTGCTGGCGAAGCTGGGTATGCAGTTGGAGGGACGGCTACGCGACAAGGAGTTTTTCAAGGATCGCTACTGGGATACGGTTATCTACGCCATCCTGGAGCAGGAGTGGCGCGCACGGCAAGAGGCGACCCTAATGGATGACCCACGCGCCCATTAGGCCGCGCCGGGCCAGATGACTGCACCCGGCTACCTCGCGTGGGCCAAGGCTGAGGAATAAGGACGATGGACATCTATCTGGAACAGGGTGCCAAGCGCACGTTCGCCGGGGCGCTGGAGTGGCCGGGCTGGTGCCGGGCGGGGCGCGACGAGGCCGCCGCGCGGCAGGCGCTGCTCGACTATGCCCCGCGCTACGCCGCCGTGGCCGCGCGGGCCGGGCTGGATTTCGCCCCGCCGGACGCGGCCGCGGGCTTTCGCGTCGTCGAGCGCCTGCCGGGCGACGCCACGACCGACTTCGGCGCGCCCAGCGCCATCCCCGCCAGCGACCGCGAGCGGCTGCGCGAGGGCGAGCTGGCTCGACTGGGGGCGTTGCTGGCCGGCTGCTGGGGCGTCTTTGACGCCGTCGCCGCGGCGGCCAGCGGCGTGACCCTGCGCAAGGGGCCGCGCGGCGGCGGACGCGAGTTGGAGGACATCACCCGCCACGTGCTGGGCGCGGAGCAGGGCTATCTCGCCCGCCTGGCCTGGAAGGCCCCGCGCGGCGACGCCAACCTGAACGAGGACATGCGCCGGACGCGGCAGGCGATCATGGACGCGCTGGCCGCGGCCGAGCGCGGCGAAATCCCGGAGCGCGGCCCGCGCGGCGGCGTCATCTGGCCGGCGCGCTACTTTGTCCGCCGCGTGGCCTGGCACGTGCTCGACCACGCCTGGGAGATCGAGGATCGCGCTGTCTGAGGGCGCGAGACAGGCGCTTACCCGGGGCCAGAACTGACCCATCTCTGTAGCCTGCCCGTCCTGCCGCCGGGTGTGTAGCCTGCATGACAGCGCCGGCAGCGCCGCTATGCTAACCTTGTGATCCGCGTGTCTCGTCGCGCCCGACTGTGTACCCTTCGCTGGAGGTCAACCGCTATGCTCGACTCGATTGATGAATCCGTCGCCGTGCCCGGCGCCCCCGCCCTGCCCGGGCTGGCTTTCCGCCGTTTTCGCGGCCCGAGCGATTACGCCGCTCTTGCCGCCGTCGGCAATGCCTCACGACAGGCCGATGACGAAGAATGGGGTATGTCGGTGGAGGAATTGGCGGCCGAATTCGACCACCCGGTTAACAGGGATCCCCGACGCGACATGGTGATCGCCGAGATCGACGGCGAGATGATCGGCTTCGGCCAGGGCCGCTGGTCAGTGGACGCTTCCGGCCTGTATCGCTATTTCCCGGAGGCAGAGCTGCTGCCGGAATGGCGAGGACACGGCCTTCGCCGGGCGCTGCTCCGCTGGCTGGAAGCGCGCCTGCGACAGGTCGCCGCCGAGCATCCGGCCACGGCCGAGAAGGTCTTCCGCGCCCAA
>DAOSMQ010000330.1:0-3587 GCA_035372725.1 Promineifilum sp. (SeqCode) | reverse complement strand
GTTGCCGCCGGCTGCACGTCCAGCAACTCAACCTCAAAGATGAGCGTGGCGTTGGGCGGGATGCTGCCGCCGCCGGTCGCGCCATAGCCCAACTCCGCCGGGATGACTAGCTGGCGCTTGCCGCCGACCTTCATGCCGGCCAGGCCCTCGTCCCAGCCGGGAATGACGGCGCTGGTGCCCAGGGTGAAGGTGAACGGCTGGCCGGCGTCGAGCGAGCTATCGAACTTGACGTTGTTGGTCAGCCAACCGGTGTAGTTGACGGTCACGTCGCTGCCCGCCTCGGCCACGGCCCCATCGCCCTCGACAAGGTCGTAGTACTTCAGGCCGCTCTCGGTGACGGTGAAGTCGGACTCTTCGACGGCTGTTGGCGTCACCAACGGCAGGATGTCGACCAGTTCAACTTCCATCAGCAGCGTCGCCCCAGGGGGGATGCGGCCGCCGCCCTCGTCGCCCAGAGCCAGATCGGGCGGGATGATCAGCAGGCGCTTGCCGCCCTTCTGCATCGTGGTCACGCCCTCTTCCCAGCCGGGGAAGACGGTGTCGCTGCCAATGGCGAAGGTCAGCTCGCCGCCCTGGTCGTCAGAGCGGGCGATGAAGACCTCGCCTTCCTGCAACCAGGCCACGTAATTGATGACCACTTCCTGGCCCACCTGGGGCATATCGCCCTCACCTTTGACGATGTCAAAGTATTGCAGGCCGGTGTCGGTCGTCGTCAAGTCACTCTCTTCAACAGCCGTCGGCACCGGCGGAGATTCGGCGCTGATGAGTTCGACGTCCATCGTCACGGTGGCGTCGGCGGGGATGACGCCGCCCGCGCCCTCGGAGCCAAAGGCCAGTTCGGGCGGGACGATAAGCCGGGCTTTGCCGCCTTCTTTCATCAACAGCAGGCCCTCTTTCCAACCGGGGAAGAGGTCCTCGTCGGTGGCGGTGGCGGTGATGGGCGTACCATCGGTGTAGGTGTCGGCGAACACCGTGCCGTCATCGAGCATGCCGACGATGTTCATAGTGACGATGTCGCCCTCTTCGGGCGTGCGGCCGTCGCCGGCCTGCGTCTCAATGTAGATCAGGCCGCTGTCGGTCGTGGTCGTCGGCCCTTCGACAGTGGGGATGCCGGCCGGCGTCGCTTCAAGATCACCGCTGTCGGTGGTCTCATCGACGGTGGCCTCATCGGTTGTCGTTGTTGCCGTCTCGCCACCAGCTTCGGCCGTGGCGTCGGCCGGCGGCTGGGCCGGGCCACACGCGGCCAGCAGCAGCACAATCGTGAGCAATACGGCCCACGCGGAAACCACAAATCTCTTCTTCATTCCAGTCTCAAACTCCTGTTCTGATGAAACTGCGGCGGCGTTTGGCCGTGGCATTTTCAGGATGGCTGCCCAATGGTATCTTCTCCCCGCGCCGCGTGCCACATCCCTGGCCTGTAGAAGCCGTTATTTCACCTGTTACACAGAAACCCGGTGGTCAGTGATCGCTGGCCGGCGCGCGGTGGCGTCTTGCTGGGCACTAACCACCGTTCACTGACCCTTATTCGCCCAGTCAGGGGTATAATCCGCTCCATGCACCTGCCGGCCGCGCGTCGTCGCCTCCACACCCGCCTGCTCGCCGTGGCAGCGCTGCTGGTCTTCTTCACCCTGGCGCTGGATACGGCCGGGCGCAAGGCCATCACCACCGATGAGCCGCTGCACCTCGTCCACACCCTGACGTTGGCGCAGACCGGCGCGATGCGCATCCCGGAGATGCACACGCCCCTGACCTACCGGCTCGTGGGCGACCTGTTGCGCACCGAGCCGGCGCTGCCCGCCGTAGCCGGCATGGCCACCTGGCCGACGCAGAACCCCTATGACATCGGCCGCGAGTATATCCGGCGCGACGACGTGGCCATCGACCAAGTCATGTGGCTGAGCCGCTTTGTCGTCGTGCTGATGGGCGTTGTCCTGGGCGCGCTGATGCTTTCGTGGATGTGTGCGCTCAGCCGCAGCCCCGTGGCCGCCGTCACCGTGGCCGGCCTCTATGCCCTCTCGCCCAACCTGCTGGCCTCGGCCGCGCTGCTAACCACCGACATGGCCGCGACGGTGACGTGGTTCGCCACGATCTACGCCTGGTGGCGCTACTGGCAGCGGCCAGGCCCCGGCCGCTGGCTGGCGGCGGCCGTGGCCCTGGGGCTGGCGCTGGCGGCCAAGCTGACCGGCGTGCTGCTGCTGCCGGTCACACTGCTGTTGGCCTATGCCGGCGCGCCGCGGGGCGCGCCGTGGCGGCGAACGCTGCTGGTGTGGCTGGGGCTGCTGCCGCCGGCGGCCCTCGTGCTCTGGGCACTCTATGGCTTCCAGACCCGCGCCGGGTTGCCCCTGCCGGCCTACTGGACGGCCTGGGACATGCTCCTCAGCGAGGTCGCCGTCGGCCACAGCAACTTTTTCCTCGGCCGCATCAGCATGATCGGCTCGTGGTTCTATTTCCCGGTGACGCTGCTGCTGAAGACGCCGCCGCTGCAACTGGCGCTCTTCCTGCTCATCCCCGTCGTCCTGTGGCGCGAGCGGGCGCGGTGGCGGGTGTGGGCCTTTCCCGTGCTGGCGGCGGTTGTGCTGCTGGTCGTGGCCGCGGCCAGCCGCTTCAACTTTGGCTATCGCCATCTGTTGCCGGCCGTGCCCTTCCTGATGCTGTTGGGCGGGGCAGCGGCGGCCTGGCTGTGGGAACTGGCGTCGCCCCGGCCGCGCCTGGTCGCCCGCCTGGCCCTGTCGCTGGCCGCGGCCGGCACGGTCGTCGCCACCGCGCGCACCCACCCCAACTACCTGGCCTACTTCAACGCGCTGGCCCGCGGCCAGGGCGAGCGCTACCTGGGCGACTCCAATCTCGACTGGGGGCAAGACCTGCGCCTGCTGGCCGACTACGCCCGCCAGTATGAGGCCGCCACCGGTCAACGGCTGCGCTTCTCCTACAGCGGCATCGCCGGCCGGGAACGCGAGGGACTGGCCGGCCCGTCGCTGGTGGAGGCGTTCAATGCTGGCGAGCCGTTCCCGGCGGCCAACCCGCCCGCCGGCCGCTACGCCATCAACGCCAGCGACCTGCAGGGCACGGGCCTGGTGTTGGGCACGCTGACCGAGATCGATCTGTTCGACTGGTTCCGCCGCCGCGAGCCAATGGCCACACTGGGCGGCTCCATCTTCCTCTACGACGTGGCCGCGCCGGCCGGGGGGCAGTGGGTGGCCCACTGCGCCGCGCCCGGCCGGCTGCTCGACGACGCCGCCGCCGAGCGGCTGGTCGGCCGCCGCGGCCTGCGCCACGTCACCTTCGACTGTCGCACCAGCTGGGTCTTCCCCGGCGAAACGCCCGGCTGGTACGTCCTGCCGCCGGGGGTGACGTGGCTCGACGACTGGGCGGCGTGGCAGCGGCCGGAAGTGGTCTATCGCCACCGGGCCAACGCCTACGGGCCGGCGTATGAGATCGCCTACTGGCCCGGCGGGGGTGGTGGGCCGCTATTGTCGCCGTGCGCCGGGGAAATCGACTCCTGCGCGGGCCAGCTCCTGCGCCGCCACGACGGCCAGAGCGGGGTGGCCACTCTGCGGGGCTACGGCGCGCGCGCGGTGGAGTGGCTC
>DAOSMQ010000329.1:0-3587 GCA_035372725.1 Promineifilum sp. (SeqCode) | reverse complement strand
GGCCGCGGGTCGGACGTCGAGACCATCGTCCACATGGGCGCGGTCTCATCGACCACGGAGCCCGACGCCGACAAGATCATCCATTCCAACTTCACCCTGTCGCGCGATCTGTTCGATTGGAGCGCTGAGCACAATCGGCGGATGATCTACGCCTCCTCGGCGGCGACCTATGGTGATGGCAGCCTCGGCTTCGAGGACGACGACAGCCTCGAAGCGCTTGAGCAGCTTCGGCCCCTCAACGCCTACGGCTGGTCCAAGGCGCTGTTCGATGTCTACGCCGCCCGCAAGGCGGCGCGCGGTCAGGCGCCGCCGCAGTGGACGGGCCTGAAGTTCTTCAACGTCTACGGCCCCAACGAGGGCCACAAGGGCGGCATGAAGTCGGTCGTGGCGCAGGTCTGGCCGACCGTGCGAGACGGCGGCCAGGTGCAGCTCTTCCAATCGCACAACCCGTCTTACGCCGACGGCGGCCAGATGCGCCTGCGGCTCTTTGACGATGAGGCCCCCACCACGGTCAACAATTTCGTCTACCTGGCCAACCAGGGTTTCTACGACGGCACGACCTTCCACCGCGTGCTGGAGAATTTCATGGCCCAGGGCGGCGACCCCAGCGGCACGGGTAGCGGCGGCCCCGGCTACACCTTCCAGGACGAAACCGACAACGGCCTGACCTTCGATCGCCGCGGCCTGCTGGCCATGGCCAACTCCGGGCCAGATACCAACGGCAGCCAGTTCTTCATTACTTTCGCCCCGGCGACCCATCTGGACGGGCTGCACACCATCTTCGGCGAGCTGACCGAGGGGGATGATGTCCTCAGCGGCATCACCCTGCGCGACCCGGACACAGCCACCGCGCCGGGCGACGTCATCGAGGAGATCACCATCTTCGAGCAGTAGCATGAGCGAGCGGCGCGCGAACCGGCTGGCGGCGTTGGGGCTACTGTGGGCCTTCGGCGTGACGCTGGGGCGCGGGCTGCGGCGGCCGAACGATTGGGCCGAAGCCCACTGGCTGATCAGCTACGACTTCGGCTTCATCAAACGGGGCCTGGCGGGCAGCCTGCTGGCCCCATTCCTCAGCCCAATGCCGGCCGTGGCCGAGGCGACCATCACGGTGGTGGCCACTCTGCTGACGGCGCTGCTGTGCGCCGCGCTCGTGGCTCTGTGCTGGTCGATCCTGCGCCGTTGCGGCTTCTCGGCCGAGGCTGTGCTGGCCGTGGCCGTCTTCGTCACCTCGCCCTTCGTCGTCATGACCGGCCACCTGAACGGCTACTTCGACGCGCCGATCATCCTGCTGAGCGTGCTGGCCGTCAGCCTGGCCTGGCGCGGGCGGCTGTGGCCGGCGGCGCTCGTCCTTACCGTAGGGCTGCTCGTCCATGAGACCATCCTGATCATCGGCTTCCCGACGGCCCTCTGGGCGGCCTGGCTGCGCTTCGGGCGCGACGAGGCCACAACGGCCGCGCGTCTGCGCCGGGTCGCGCCGCTGGCCATGCCCCTGCTGGCCTTCGCGCTGCTGTTTCTCTACCAGTCCTACGTCATCGACGCCGCCCGGCTGGAGAGCACGCTCATCGCCTATCTGCAAAAGCAGCCCTTTATCCAGTACGACCAGGAAATCATTGTGCCGCGCTCGTTTGCCAAGTCCTTCACGGCCCAATTCCAGTCGCAAAGCCCACGCGCCTGGGGACGGCTGTTCGACCGGGGACTGATTGTCGCCGTCGTGCCGTCGCTGCTGGTGTGGCTGGTGTTCATCGGCAACGCCCTGCGGGCGGGGGCGGTCTCGCGTCGTCTGATGGTCGTGGGCGGGCTGCTGCCCTTCCTGCCGCTGGCGCTGCACTTGATCGCCTGGGACACCGGCCGCATCTGGACGTACCCGCTCGTCGTCGCTCTGCTGGTGGGCTGGGTGGCCTGCCGGGCGGCCGCACCGGCGCGGTTGCGGGCGGCGCGTTCGGCCGTGCTGCCCGTCCTGGCCCTGGTCGCCCTGCCGATCAACGTCTTCGGGCGTATCGCGCTGATGGACTGGCGGGTGGAGCGCTTCTCGGCCGCGGCGCGGGCCGCGCTCTATGCTCCGCTGGCCGTGGCCCTGGCCGGGGCACTGCAAAGCCGGAAGAAGCGCTCACGCCAAGCCGCCAAGTAAGCAAAGACGCAAAGGAAGCAGGCAGATCGCCGGCCATTTCTTCTTTGCGCCTTTTGCCCCTTCGCGTGAGCTTCTATCGACTTTGCAATGACCCTGGTGGCCCTGGCTCTCACCCTTGCGCGCTGCCGCGGCGGCGACTATACTAGCAGCGATCGACAATTCACTGCCGAAAGACCGTGATTGGGAGGAGTAGGCGGCCTATTTGCCCGACAGAGAGCGCTGGTCATGGTTGAGAGCCAGCGCCGGAGCACCGCTGCCGAAGTCGCCCAGGAGTCCCCGTGCTGAACGTCAAGTAGGCGCGGGCGGGCCGGCCCGTTATCGCCGTTGGAGTGCCGGCGCGTCACCCGCGCCGGAAGCAAGGTGGTACCACGCGAGCAGTACGCTCTCGCCCTTGAACAGGCGAGAGCGTTTTTCATTTCATTTGGTCATCATCGCCCCCACGGGCCGCGCGGCCCGCGGGCGCATATAAGAGGATAGACGCATGACTGAAATGCCAAAGGCCTATGACTTCAGCGGGACGGAAGAGAGGCTCTACCAGTGGTGGGAAGAGAACGGCTGGTTTAAGCCCGAAGCGCGCCCGGCCGACGCCGAGCCATTTGTCATCTCCATCCCGCCGCCCAACGTCACCGGCGAGTTGCACATGGGCCACGCCATGTTCGTCGCTCTGGAAGACCTGATGATCCGCCGCGCGCGGATGCAGGGGCGAGCGGCGCTATGGGTTCCGGGCACCGACCACGCCGGCATTGCCACCCAGCTACAGGTGGAGCGGATGCTGCGCGACGAGGGCACCTCGCGGGCGGAGGTCGGCCGCGACGAATTTCTGCGCCGCACCTGGGAATGGAAGGCCAGGTATGGCGGCCAGATCACCCACCAGCTGCGCCGCCTGGGCGCGTCGTGTGACTGGGAGCGCGAGCGCTTCACGCTCGACGAGGGCCTGTCGGCGGCCGTGCGCGAGGCCTTCGTGCGCCTCTATCGCCTGGGCCTCATCTACCAGGACGAGTATCTGGTCAACTGGTCGCCTGGCCTACAGACGGCTGTGTCCGACCTGGAAGTGGAGTATAGCGAGGAGCAGGGCCTACTCTACTACTTCCAGTACCCCGTGGCCGGCGGCGGCTTCCTGCCCGTGGCCACCACGCGGCCGGAGACGATTCTGGGCGATACGGCCGTAGCCGTCCACCCCGACGACGCGCGCTACGCCGCTCTCGTCGGCCAGATGGCCCTCGTGCCCATCCTGAACCGCGAAATCCCCATTATCGCCGACCCCTACGTCGATATGGATTTCGGCACGGGCGCGCTGAAGGTGACGCCCGGCCACGACCCCAAGGACTTCGAGATCGGTCAGCGCTTCGGCCTGCCCGTCATCTCGGTGATGAACAAGGACGCCACCATGAGCGCCGCCGCCGGGCCATACGCCGGGCTGGATCGCTTCGAGTGCCGCGAGCGCCTGTGGGCCGACATG
>DAOSMQ010000328.1:0-3589 GCA_035372725.1 Promineifilum sp. (SeqCode) | reverse complement strand
CATCGTATAATACATCATCCAGTAGCATACCTCAAGGAAACAGGCCAATGATGATCCTGGAAACCGACCGCCTAACCCTCCGCCGCCTCGTCCCCGACGACCTCGATGCTCTCTTCGCCCTCTACCGCGACCCGGAGATGCGCCGCTACTTTCCAGTGGAGGGCGCGTCGCCCGACCGGACGCTGAGCCGCGAGGAGACGAAAGAGGAACTGGACTGGTTCCTCAATGGCCACCCCAAGCACCCGGAGTTGGGCCTGTGGGCGACGGTGCTGAAGGAGAACGGCGCGTTCATCGGCCGCTGCGGCCTGCTGCCGTGGACGCTTGACGGCCAGGACGAGGTCGAAGTGGCCTACATGATCGCCAAGGCTTACTGGGGCCGCGGCCTGGCCAGCGAGGCAGCCCGCGCCATCCGCGACTACGCCTTCACGCAGCTGGGCCTGACCCGTCTGGTCAGCTTCATTGACCCGGCCAACGCGGCGTCGATCCACGTGGCTGCGGCCATGGGCATGACCCTGGAGCGAGAGGCGGCCGACGAGCACGGGCCGTTCCTGGTCTATTCCCTGACGCGGCCGGCGACTCCATGAGCATTGAGATTTGTGGCAACCGAAATGGCAGTCATCACGGGGTCACTGCAAAGTGGAAGGAGCGCTCACGCCAGGGCGCGAAGTAAGCAAAAGACGCAAAGAAGAATCTCAAGCCTTTGCTCATTTCTTTGCGCCTTTGGCCCCCTTTGCGCTTTGGCGTGAGCTTCTATTGACTTTTGGCAGTGACCGCAGTGGCCGCGTCGCGCCGACACGGGTATTCTCTAACTGCCCCGGACGGGCCGGGGCTTAGGCGTCAGGCCCAAGAGGCAAGATGAGGCGTGTGTACGTGATCATGGGCGTGTCCGGCAGTGGCAAGACCACTGTCGGCCAGGCGCTGGCGCGGCGGCTGGGCGTGCCCTTCTACGACGGCGACGACTTCCACCCGCCGGAGAACGTGGCCAAGATGGCCGCCGGTATCCCGCTGACGGACGAGGACCGCTATCCCTGGCTACAGACCCTGCACGACCTCATCGCCAGCCATCTGGCGCGCGGCCAGGCGGCGGTGATCGCCTGTTCAGCCCTGAAGGAAAAGTACCGCGACCAACTGCGCGCGGGGAACGATGGCGTCTACATCATCTATCTGAAGGGGCGGCCGAGCCTCATCGCCCGACGCCTGGAAGACCGACAGGGCCACTACATGAAGGCCGCTTTGCTGACAAGCCAGTTAGAGGCGCTGGAACCGCCCTCGCCCCACAACAGCCTCATCATCGACATCGGTTACAATGTCGATGAGATTGTCCGTTTCGTCCTGGCGAACATTGCTGCCGAAGACGCCGAAAGGCAACAAGGAATTGTCACAATGACCAATCCGCTTCAGAAACTGTATGAGTATGGCCAGAGCTTCTGGTACGACAACATCCGCCGCGCCTACCTGGAAGACGGCACGCTGGCCGGCCTGATTGCCAATGACGGCCTGCGTGGCCTGACATCGAACCCGACCATCTTCGAGAAGGCGATCACCGGCGACAACGACTACGACGCCGCCATCGGCGCGTTGGTGGGGCGGCCGGCGACCGAAGTCTACGACGCGCTGTCGATAGCCGACCTCCGCGCCGCCTGCGACCTGTTCCTGCCGCTCTATCGCCAGTCCGACCGCGGCGACGGCTACGCCAGCCTGGAGGTATCGCCCTATCTGGCGCAGGACACCAAGAGCACGCAGTCCGAGGCCCGACGGCTGCACGCGGCGGTCGATCGGCCGAACCTGATGATCAAGGTGCCGGCCACCGACGAGGGCATTCCCGCCATTCGCGCCCTTACGGCCCAGGGCATCAACGTCAACGTGACGCTGATGTTCAACATGCGCCACTACGAGGCCGTGTCCGCGGCCTACATCGCCGGACTGAATGACTTTGTCGCCGCCGGGGGCGACCCTTCGGGCGTGGCCTCGATAGCCTCCTACTTCGTCAGCCGGGTGGACACGGCCGTGGACGCGCTGCTGGAACGCAACGGCGGCCCCCGGAGCTTGATGGGCAAGGCCGCTGTGGCCAACTCCAAAGTCGTCTACCAGCGCTACAAGGAGATCTTCCACGGCGAACCCTTCGCCGCCTTGCGGGCCAAGGGGGCGCGGCCGCAGCGCTTGCTCTGGGCCTCGACGAGCACGAAGAATCCCGCCTATCCCGACACCCTCTACGTCGATGAACTCATCGGTCCGGAGACCGTCTCGACCATGCCACCGCAGACGATCACCGCCTTCCGCGACCACGGCACCCTGGCCTACACGCTGGAAGCGGACGTAGACAAAGCCAGAGAGTTACTGGCTGAGTTGGCCGCGCAGGGCATCGATCTGGATGCCGTCACCGAGAAGCTTCAGGTTGATGGCGTCGTCGCCTTCAGCAAGTCGTTTGACGCCCTGCTGGCGGCCATCGTCCAGAAGAGCGACGAACTGGCTCACGTATAGGCGGGCCTACGCGCGGACGGTCGTTCGGCCAGGAGGGGTTGGGCATGAAACAATGGGAATACGCCATCGCCGTCGAAGAAGCGGCTAACTGGTGGACGCTGTGGTTTCAGGACGCGGAGGACACGCCGGACACGAGCGCGCGCCCCGATAACCATCATAGCTTCCGCAGCGACACAGTCATGCTCGGCTATATGTCGCGCGAGGGTTGGGAACTGGCGACCGACATCCGCCTGCACGATGGGCTGCCGCGCCTGCTCTTTAAGCGCCGCCTCTAGCGGGACGACCGCGCCGATGTGGTTCGCCTTGCCGCCGGGCCAGGAGCACGAATAGCGAGCGATCAGGCAGTTGCTGGGGCGTAGAGCCAGCCGCCGCGGCTGAGGCCGGCCACGCCGCGCTCGCCGTTTGACGGGGACTAGGGGCGACAGTGGCTCCGGCTTCCGCGTTCCCTCGTCCCCTGTCCCTACTCCTTAGAACCTGCCAACATGCCGCACCGTATACACCGGCCCATCCGGCCGCAGGTCGCTCTGGATGAGGTGCAGGGCGGCGACGGGGATGGGCAGCGCGGGCACATCGACGGCCAGGGGCATGTCTTGCGCGCCGCGGCCGTCCTTAACGCGGCCGAGGGTCAGGTGGGCGCGGAAGGGTTTGTCCTCCGGCGGCAGGCCTAGCGCGCCGAGGGCGGCGTTGAGGTCGGCCACCAGCGCCGCCAGCGCCGCCGCCTCCCCGCCCAGACCCACCCAGACGACGCGCGGCCGGTGGGCGTTGGGGAAGCAGCCGGTGGTCGTCAGCCGCAGGGCGAAGGACGCCTGTCGCCCGGCCACGTCGTCGAGCGCGGCGGCGAGGGCCGGCAGGCGGTCGATGGGCGTGTCGCCCAAGAAGCGCAGCGTCAGGTGTATCTGCTCCGGCCGCACCCAGCGCACCGCCCCGCGCGGCACACCCGCCGCCAGCGCCGCGGCCACGTCGCCCAGGGCTTGCTTGACCTCGGCGGGCAGGTCGATGGCGATAAAGGCGCGGATGGTGATCATGCGTCTCGTCTATTGTAGAGCGATTTGCCAAATCGCTCTTATTGTAGGGCGATTTGCCAAATCGCCCTACAACGTACTGCTCC
>DAOSMQ010000327.1:0-3594 GCA_035372725.1 Promineifilum sp. (SeqCode) | reverse complement strand
GTAGCACAGCCTGTCAGGCTGTGGCCGGCGACGACAGCCTAACAGGCTGTGCTACTGCATGCAGCCTGTCAGGCTGTGGCCGGTGACAACAGCCTAACAGGCTGTGCTACTGCATGCAGCCGGTCAGGCTGTGGCCGGCGACGACAGCCTAACAGGCTGTGCTACTGCATGCAGCCGGTCAGGTCTCAAGTCAATTGGTGACAACTGAAAAGCCGTGACGCAAAGCCGCCAGGCCGTGCGGCGAGCGCAAAATGGCGCTAAGATAGAGTCGTAGGAGTGTATCGGGAGCGTTTGGTAGGCCGAGTGCGGCCGGTGAGTGAAACATGGCCACGCGCGCGGAAAAGGTAGACAGTCCCGAAAAGGGCGCCAACCGGCGATCGTTGCCCGACTGGTTGCGCACGCCGGGCGGCATGGCGCTGGTCGTTTCGGCGTTTCTGGCCTGCCTGGCAATGTGGGCGATCTGGAGCGAGTTGGGCCAACCCTTCGGTGGCTATGTTTCCTATAGCTTTACGGAGAACCGCCCTAGCATTGTCGCCTCAGAGACGCCGGCCTGGTGGCCGGTGCTGGCCACGCGACAATTGACGCTGACCGACACGCTGGTGGCCATTGACGGCCAGCCCTACATGGCCAACGCGCGGCGCGTCTATGCTGCCGCCGCGGCCGAGGGGCGCATGGTCACCGTGCTGGCCGTGAACCAGGAGACGGGCGTGGAACGCCTCGTGACCATCGAGCCAACGCCCATCACCGCCGCCGATATTGTTGACGTGAAGTTGCCGGAATCGCTCATCGCCATCGCTTTCTGGTTGTTGGCCCTACTGGTGCTGCGCGCCCGGCCGGCGTCCATCACCAATCAGGTCTTCGCTATCGCGGCGTCGGCCGTGGCCATCCACCGGGCCGTGGCTTTGCCCTCGCTGTTCTTCGACGGCCAGTTGCTGCAATTGATGGCCACGTCGGGTCACCTGATCACCGCCGGACTGATTGGCCCCCTTCTTGTCCATCTGGCCCTGGTTTTCCCCACGCCGTTGCCGCGCCAGCGGCCGCGGCTGCTGCGCACACTCTACGCCCTCGGTCTGGCCAGTGGGGTTGTGGGGGTGGCCACGCGCCTGCCGTGGGTGGTGCGCGTGCCCTTGCCGGTGACGCTGGCCGTGGACGACGGCTCGTATTTAGGCATGCTGCTGTTGTTGCTGGCCGGCGTTGTGGCCCTGTTCAGTCGCCTCGTCTGGTCGTGGTTCAACGAGCGGCGCACGCGCCGCCAGCGACGGGCCACGCTGATCATCCTGCTCGGGCTGCTG
This sequence comes from Promineifilum sp. (SeqCode), assembly GCA_035372725.1. Taxonomy (GTDB): domain Bacteria; phylum Chloroflexota; class Anaerolineae; order Promineifilales; family Promineifilaceae; genus Promineifilum. The sequence continues at coordinate 2,302 of DAOSMQ010000327.1, read as the reverse complement.
ACGGCTTTGCCGCGCGTGGTGATCATGTTGCTGCCCTTGTTGCGTGGTCTCGATGACACCATCGGCACCTACTGGCAGGGACTGGACTTGCGCTATCTCTTGTTGGCCATCCCGATCGCCTTTGCCTTCGTGATCATCCGCTATCAAACGTTCCAGGCGCTTTCGGCGCTGTTCATTCTGGTGCTCGTCCTGTCGATCAGCGGCGCGCTGGCGGCCATTGGCGCGTGGGGGTGGCAGATTCTCCAACCGCCGGGGTTGTTGCCGACACGTCCACCGTTCGCGCTGCTGTTCGTGTTCATCTTCCTGGGCAGTGCTCTGTGGACGATTCCTTTGTCCCGCGGGCGTGGGCTGGGCCGGATGTTTCATTGGGAAGCCATCACCTACGACGCGGCGCGAATGTTCGGCCGCCGGGCGATGGACGCGACGGACGCGCGCGAGTTGCCAGCCGTCCTGACCCAGGCGTTGGTTGAGGAAATGGCCCTGGAAAGGGCCGCGCTCTGGCTGCGTGGAGACGGCGGTCGTTACGCGTTGGTGGGCAGCGCGGGCGATGCCGGGATGCTGCCACGCGATCTGGCCGGCCCGACAGCCCACGAGACCTTTCCCGAACGGGCGTTGCCCGGCCAACCGCCCGAACAACTACCGGCCTGGCTGTGCTCACTGGGCGGCGAGGGGCGGGCCGAGGTGGTCATCCCGCTGAGCGTCGAGGGGCAGCCTTTGGGCCTGCTGGGGCTGGGGCGACGCTGGGATGAGGCCATCTTCGACCGGCGCGACCTGGCCATGGCCGACCTGGTAGGCCAGCAGGCGACGCTGTTGCTGCGGGCAGCTATGCAGATGGAGGAGTTGCGGCGCGTACCTGGCCAGGTGGCTGAGGCGCAGGAGCGCGAGCGCCTGCGCGTCGCCGGCGAGCTGCACGACACCATCCAGCAATTCCTGGGGCGTCTGCCGTTCTTCCTGGCTGTCAGCCGCAATAGCCTGAGCGATGATCCCCAGGCCGCCGCCGACATTCTCGACCGTTGCCTGACCGACGTGGAGGACGCCGCGGCCATGTTGCGCCGCATCCGCGTCAATCTGGCCCCCAATTTGCTAGAGACGAATCTGTTGCGGTCGCTTAACGGTCTCGTCGCGCACGTGGGCCAGCGTTCCGGCATGGCCGTGACGCTGAGCGCGCCGGATGACCTCGACAGTGCCCTGAAGCCGGAGACGCGCCATGCCCTCTACCGCGTCATTCAGCAGGCGCTCGATAACACCACGGCCCACGCCGAGGCCACCACGGCCGACGTGCTGCTGGCGCGGTTGGACGGCCGCGTGGTCTTCAGCGTGCGCGACAACGGCCACGGCTCCACTGCCGAACAGCGCCGCAGCGCCGAGGCCGCCGGCAGCTATGGGCTGAGGTCTATGCGGGCGCGGCTGGAGATGTGCGGCGGGTACTTCGCCCTCGAATCCGAACCGGGGCAGGGCACGACGGTGCGGGGGTGGGTTCCGGCGACCGACGAGTGAGCGGCCGTCTCTACGGCCCGGCGACCAGCGGAGCCAGTATCTCCGCCAGCAGCCGCGTGCCCGTTGGGGTCAGGTGGACGGGTGTATCCGTGAATTCGGCTGGCGGGATGGCGTTCCACAAGTCGCGATAGCGCCAGCCCGCGTCCCCGGCGGCCGCGGCCAACTGCGCCCGGTAGTCGTCGTAGGCCCAGCGCGGATAGAAGGTGTTGTAACGGATGTCGCTGTTGGCTCCATCGCTGACGTAAATAGGCTCGTTGAGCAGCAACAGGGGGACGCCAGCCTCTTCGGCGCGGGCCATGCCGGCGCGGAGCACGTCGAGGGCGAGATCGGCCTCTGTCAGCGGCCGGGGCGCAGCCACGTCGAGCCAACTCTCGTCGCTGTCCAGGTCGCGGCGGCGCGGTGGGATGGTAGCGGGGATGTCCTGGTCGATGCCCGTGGCCGCCCAGGCCAGCCCCAACGCTTGCAGCCGCAACAGGTCGGCCAGGTCGCGGCGGCGGGCGACAAGCGTCTCAGCCAGCGCTCCGCGCGTCACCAGGCGCGGGTCGGCCGGGTCGAGGGCCAGGTCGTAGTGGTCGATCAGGGCGCGGACACGGGCAGCGTTTTGTTGCAGCAGGGGGTGGTCCAGTTGCCGGCCGCGAGCGAAGGATTGCAGCGTCACGGGCCAGAGGACGAGATCGGCATCATAGGCCAGGGCGCTATCCAGCAGCAGCAGGTCTTTGGTCAGGGACATAACTGGGTAGCCCAGGTTGTAGACGACGACGCGCCGCCCGCCAGCGGCGCGCAAGTCGAGGGTGTTGAGCTGGCC
>DAOSMQ010000326.1:0-3603 GCA_035372725.1 Promineifilum sp. (SeqCode) | reverse complement strand
CCAGCCCGGTCAGCACCATGCGCACACGCGTGTCGTACTCATAACCGCCGCCAACTTCGTACTGCGCTTGCAACTGGCTGTACTCGTCCAGCAACGCGTCGTGGGCGTCGGCCGCGCCCATCTCGTGCTCCAGGACGCGCAGGCGCTCCTCAACGGCCCGCAGCTCGGCGAAGACGGTTAGCATCTCGTCGTAGACGGTCTGCTCGGCCATCGCGCCGACGAAAGCATCGGACGACTCCTGCGACAGGTAGCCGATGCGCGTGCCGCGGGCAACGTGGACCGCGCCAGACGACGGCTGCGCCCGGCCGGCCAGGATGAGCAGCAGTGTCGTCTTACCCACGCCATTGGGGCCGACGAGACCGATCTTGCCGTCACGCGGGATGCTGACGCTGACGCCGCTGAAGACGTCGAACTCGCCGAATGACTGGCCGACGCGGCTGGCATTGAGAATGGACATGGGCGCGATTATAGCGCCGTTTTGGAGTAGCGGCAGACCTACCTGTCTGTCTGCTGGGCGGCGTGTCTGCCTCTGGGGTTGCTACGGGTCGAGCTGGCGCTCCAGTTCGTCGGCCATGGCCCGCGCTTCACTCCAGTTAGAGAGACGATAGTAGCGGATGGCTGTCTCCAGGTCGCCGCGGGCGGCGACGATGGCCGCGGCGCGGGCGCAGCCGTTGGCCCCGGGGTCGCCGTGGAGGCAGGCCTGGAGGTAGGCATCGAGAGCGGCGTCTTCGTCCCGGCCGTCGAGCAGTTCGGCCAGCGCCAGCCAGCGCCGCCCGTCGCCGGGGGCCAGGGCCAGGCCCTGCCGGTAAAGACCGATGGCTTCGTCGGGCGCGGACAGGGCCGCCAGCCAGAAGTAGCCTGCCGGATTGTCTGGTTGCACGTCGACGGCCCGCCGGGCCAGGGCCGCGTCATCGCCGGCCAACACAGCCATATAGCCGGTGTAGTCTGTGGCGCAGGCCAGCAGTTCGGCCCAGACGGCCGAGCGCCGCGCCATGTCGCCGGCGGCGTGCCACAACAGGCCCTCATACCAGCCCGCGCGGCAGCGGGCCGCGGTCAGCGGCCCGGCCGTCGCCGCCGCTGTCGCGGCGCTCTGGGACGTGTTCAGCGCTACTGCGCCGGCCAGTTGGCCGGCGCGGTTGACAGGCCGCGCGGTCATCATCAGCGCAGACAGCAGCATCAACCCGGCCACCCCGATAACCAGGGGCGACCAGCGTTGGAATGGCTCGACCGCTCGCTCCGTGCGCGTGGTTGTGCTGCTCATGATCAGCCCGAACACGTACCAAAGGGCGACGCCACCCAGCGCGCCCAGGGCTACCGCGTCGGTCAGGCTGTAGAGCGCATGGGCCACCAGCGCGCCCACCAGCCCGGCGGCCCACAGCCGCGATAGAGCGCGGGGCGGGCGCGCGCGGGCCAACCCCCAGCCCGACCACACCGCCACCCCCAGCAACAACAGCAGCAACAACCCGCCCAGGATGCCGAAATCGAGCGTGGTCTGGAGGTACAGATTGTGGGCGTCTTCGATGACGGCCGATTGGGCAACCGGAACGAGCGGGTAGATCAGCCGGGCCAGCAAGCCGAACGCGCCCAGCCCCATGCCCCACACGGGATGATCGCGGATGCCGTCTAGCGCCTGGCCCCAGATGCCCAGGCGCGGCCCGATGACGCTCTGCCAGGAGTTGGCCCCGGCGAAGACAAACCACTCGCGCAACGGCGACAGCGCGACGGCCGCCAGGATGAGCGCCACCGCGCCCAGGCCGATGACCAGTGTCTTCCGGCGCGGGCGCGCGCCGAGAAGCAGGGCCAGCAGAGCGCCGACCGCGCTGGCCATCAGACCGGTGCGCGACTGGGTTAGCGCCAGCGCCGCCAGCAAGAGCAGCGTCAGTGGCGCGAGAGCCGCCAACAGCCGCCGTCGCTGCGTCCACCAGGCCGCGGCGGCCAGTGCCACGGTAAAGGGGATGAACAGCGTCAGCACCCCGGCGACCTCGTTGGTCGGCAGGGCGTGCTGCCAGCCGAGCCGGGTTGCCAGCCAGCCCGTCTGCGGCAGAAAGAAGAGCTTGTCCACACTGCGCATGACCAGGGGGGCCAGCACAGCGACAACGCCACCCAGCGCCAGAAAGCCCCATGTCGGCCCGCTTAGCCGCGTGGCTTGGCGACCGTGGCGATGGACGCGCGGCCGGGCCGGCCAATTGGCAACGGCGTAGAACAAGACAATAGACCAGGCCAATGTAGCCGCGCGGGGCCAACTAACTGCCCAGGGCGCGGGGCTGAGCAGCATGGCCGCGGGCAGAAACACCAGGCCCAGCACCGTCACCGGCCAGTTGAGGGCCATCGGCCGGGCAAAGCGCCCCGTGCGCCCGCGCCGGACGACAAACGGCACGGCCAGCAGCGCCAGCGCGGCCAGCGACAACGACCGCGGCGCCCACCCCGCTGCCAACAGGAATGGCGCGGTCAACGCCAACACGACGACATCGACCGCGCTCGTTCTCAAGAAGACGGCGCGCGACTCAAGGCGGTTGGCGAGTGGCTTATCCACAGACTCCTCAAGCAATGCCAGGGCCAAATAGCGCCCGGTGGGCCGGGCTAAGGGGCGGGCGGCGTCCGTGTGGCCGGGATCGTGCCTGTGACCGTCGGCGTGGCCTCCTGGTCGCCTGGCGGTGTCTTGGTGGCCTGGGCGGTGCCGAAGATAGGCGGCGTCGCCGTTGGCCCAAAGATAGGCGGCGTTGAGGTTGCGAAGATGGGTGGCGTCGAGGTCGCGTTTGGTGGCGGCGGCGCGGACGTCGGGCGCGGCGGGCGCGCCGGCTCGCCCGGCTCCGGCTCCGGCAACTCCGGCGTAGTCACGACAAGCACCGGAAACGTGGGCGTCGGCAGCAACAGCAGTGGCCGGGTCGGAAAGATCGCCGGGAAAGTTGGCGTGGGCAAGTTGGGCCGGGCGGTGGTCGCCGGTGTGGCGGTGGCCCCTGGCGTGACGGTAGCCCCCGGCAACAGGACGATGACGCCCACCGGCGGCAGCCGCAAGGCCATGCCGGCCGTCAGTTCCGGGGAGGCCAGGCAATTGGCGACAATGAGTTCCTCCGGCAGGATGCCGCGGGCCGCGGACAGCGCCTCAACCGTGTCGCCTTCCTGGGTGACGTAGGCAACCCACCAATCCGGCGCGCGACACTCGGCCGTAGCCACAACCCCGGCAAAGAGCGCCGTGGCCGTGGCGGCCACGCTGTCCACTTCGGTGGCGGCGGCTGTGGCTTCCCTGGCGGTCGCCACAGTCGGCGTGATGGCTACGCCCAGCGCGGTAGCCGTGGCTTCGGCGGCCTGGCCCACGGCAACGGCGCTGACTGTCTGTCCCACGCTCATATCGACCGTCGCCGCCTGCGTCGGCAGGGTCACGATAGCGCCCTGAGAGCCGGCCTGGCCGCGCCCACCCAGAAAGGTGAGTACGGCCCAGCCGGCCAGCGCCAGCATCGCCAGCAGCAAGAGGCCCAGCAACACGGCGCGCGGCTCAACGCCCCAGGAACGGCGCGCCGGCCGCGGCGACTGCGCCGCTTCGGTCTGAAAGTCGGGGTGGATCGGCTCGTCGTACGCGATCGCCGCCGAGGGGCGACCCGCGCC
>DAOSMQ010000325.1:0-3608 GCA_035372725.1 Promineifilum sp. (SeqCode) | reverse complement strand
CAGCCAAAGGCGGGCGTGGTTGGCCGCGGCGCGGGCGGCGGGCTGCTGGCCGGGCGGCGGTCGAAGCCGGTGCGCGGGCGCGTGTCGCTCCACGTGCTGGCCCGGTCGATGCTCTGCCGGCGGCGCTGGCCGGCCCCGCCGCCTTCCAGCAGTTCCTCCGGAATGTCGTTGAGGAAGCGCGACGGCACGGCGACGGAGCTGTCGCCCCAGGTGGAGCGGCGGAAGACGTGCGACAGGTACAGCCGGTCCTTGGCCCGCGTCATGCCGACGTAGAACAGGCGGCGCTCTTCGGCCAGTTCGTCCTCGCTGTCCATCGAGCGGCTGTGGGGCAGTAGCCCCTCCTCCAGCCCGGTGATGAAGACGATGGGAAACTCCAGTCCCTTGGCGGCATGGAGGGTCAGCAGCGTCGTCGCCTGGGCGGCGTTGTCGAGGTTGTCCGTCTCGGCCACCAGGGCGACCTGCTGCAAGAAGTCGCCCAGGCTGAGCGATTCGTCGCTGCCGGCCACGCCGCGCAACTCCATGACGTTCTCCCAGCGGTCAACGCCTTCGTCGGTGCCGTCGTCGAGGTGGGCCTGGTAGCGCGTGTCGCGCAGGATAGCGTCGAGCAGATCGCCCACGGCGACGCGCTCACCAAGAGCGATCCAGTTGGCCAGTTGACCACCGAAGGTATGGAGGGCATTGTAGGCCCGGCCGGTGAAGGGATGTTGCAGGTCGGCGTCGGTGGCCAGCCGCACCAGCGCCTCGGCCGGTTGCAGCCCCAGCCCGGCCGCCCAGAGATAGAACTGCTGTTGTGTCGCCTGGCCGATGCCGCGCGTGGGCACGTTGAGGATGCGGCCCAGGCTGACGGCGTCGCGCGGGTTGTGGACGACGCGCAGATAGGCGATAACGTCCTTGATCTCGCGTCGTTGATAGAACTGCGTCGCCCCGACCAGGCGATAGGGCATGCCCGCGCCGATGAACGCCTCTTCCAGCGCGCGGGATTGGGCGTTGGTGCGATACATGGCCGCGCAGGCGTTGCCGCTGTAGCCTTGCAGCATGAGGTCCTGGATGGTATCGACGACGGCGTTGGCCTCGTCGGTCTCATTGTAGGCCTCGCGCACGATGAGCTTGGCCCCGCCTTTGCGCTCGGTGAAGAGCTTCTTGGGCATGTGGTCGGCGTTGCGCTGGATGACGCCTATGGCCGCGTCGAGAATGACCTGCGTCGAGCGGTAGTTCTGCTCCAGCATGATCGTCCGCGCCGTGGGGTAGTCGCGGTAGAAGTTCTGGACGTTGCGGTAATCCGCGCCGCGCCACTTGTAGATCGATTGGTCGGAGTCGCCCACAGCGAAGATGCTGTTGTCGTCGCCGGCCAACTGCTGTAACAGACGGTACTGAGTGGCGTTGGTGTCCTGGAACTCGTCCACGAGAATGTGGTGATAGCGACGCTGGTACTTCTGGAGCACGTCCGGCCGCTCGTCGAACAGCAGCACCGCCTGCATGAGCAGGTCGTCGAAGTCCATGGCGTTGTTGGTCTGCAAGGCCAGCTGGTAGTACTCGTAGACGCGCCGGGTGATCTCGCCGATATAGTTGGTCGCCTGGTAGGCCTCCGGCGTGATCAGGTCGTTCTTGGCGGTGCTGATGCCGTTGAGCATCTTGGCCGGCGGGAACTTCTTGTCGTCCAGCCGCAGCTCGGCCAGAGCGGACTTGACAACCTGGAGCTGGTCGGCCGTGTCGAAGATGACGAAATCGCGCTGGTAATGGGTCAGGTTGTCGGCCTCGCGGCGCAACAGGCGGGCACAGATGGCATGGAAGGTGCCCATGTGGAGGCCCTGCGGCCGGCCGTCCAGCAATTGCTCGATGCGGTGCTCCATCTCGCGGGCAGCCTTGTTGGTGAAGGTCACGGCCATGATGTGCCACGGCGAGACGCCCATGTCCTGAATGAGATAGGCGATGCGGTGGGTCAGGACGCGGGTCTTGCCGCTGCCGGGGCCGGCGACGACCAGCAGCGGACCGGGCGGGGCGCTGACGGCATCCCGCTGGGCGGGGTTGAGGTTGTGCAGCAAATCCATACCCGTATTTTAGTCCTTCCGGCCAACTCTTCCCAATTCCCGCCGGGCATGGTTTATACTGTCAGGCATGAGACTTTGTCGCCATTCACTCGTTGGGAGCGCATGACTTCACAAATTTTCTTCGAGATCGCCCTTCTTCTCTTCCTATTCCTGCTCAACGGCATCTTCGCCATGGCCGAACTGGCTATCGTCTCCTCGCGGCGCGAGCGGCTGCAACTGCTGGCCGAGAGCCACCCCGGCGCGCGCGCGGCCCTGGAACTGGCCGCCGACCCGTCGAACCTGCTCTCGACCGTGCAGGTGGGCATCACTCTGATCGGCATCCTGGCCGGCGCGTTCGGCGGGGCAACGCTGACGGCCGAGCTGACAAAGCTGCTCGACGGGCTGCCGGTCGTCGGCCCCTATGCGGGAGCCATCGCCCTGGTGGTGGTTGTCGCGGCCATCACCTTCGGCAGCGTCGTCCTGGGCGAGCTGGCCCCCAAGCAGCTGGCGCTGCGCAGCCCGGAGCGGCTGGCCGCCACCCTGGCGCGGCCGATGAATGTGCTTCTGCGGTTCACGCGGCCGGTGGTACGCTTGCTCAATGGGACGACGGCGCTGCTGTTGCGCGCTCTGGGGGTGCGCGTCAATGGAGGGGAGCAGCAGGTCACGGAGCAGGAAATTCAGATGATGATCGACCAGGGAGCGGCGGCCGGCGTCTTCGAGGCGGCCGAGCGCGACATGCTGACCAGCATCTTCCGCTTTGGCGACCGGCAGTTGCGCTCGCTGATGACGCCGCGGACTGAGGTCGTCTGGCTCGACGTCAACGACGACGAGGCCACCATCCGCGACACCGTTCTCCATTCCCACCATTCCCGCTTCCCCCTGTGCGACGGCTCCATCGACCGGGTCATCGGCGTGGTGCTGGCCCGCGACCTGTTGGAAAAGACGTGGACGGGGCAGCCACTGGACTTGCGCGCCCTGGCGCGGCAGCCGCTCTTCCTGCCGGAGACGATGCTGGCTCTGCGGGCGCTGGAGCGCTTCCAGGAGACGGGCATCCAGGCGGCGCTGCTGGTCGATGAGTTCGGCGGCGTCGAGGGGGTGGTGACGATTATGGACATGATGGCGTCCATTGTTGGCGACATTCCTACAGTGAGCGACATTGCCGACCCACCCGTTGTTCTGCGCGAGGACGGCTCTTGGCTGGTCGATGGCCAACTGGATACGGATGACCTGAAGCGCCTGCTGGCTGTAACGCAATTGCCCGACGCGGCCGGCTACCAAACGCTGGGTGGCTTCCTCGTGACGCGGCTCGGCCGCCTGCCGCGCGCCGGCGACGTGGTACACTGGGGCGGCTATCGCTTCGAGATCGTGGATATGGATGGCAACCGGGTAGACAAGGTCTTGGTCCAGCCGGCCTAGCCGCTTGTGGGCTGGCCCAGGTCAATATGGTTGCTAGACGACTTTAGAAAAGCTCTGTGGGCCGGCCGAAGCCGTTTGACAGGCCCTGCCGGCAGTGCTAGAATCCCCACCGTTGGCCCCATTCGTCTAGCGGCCCAGGACGTGGCCCTCTCAAGGCCAAAACAG
>DAOSMQ010000324.1:0-3626 GCA_035372725.1 Promineifilum sp. (SeqCode) | reverse complement strand
CAGTCGGCCATCGACCAACTGGACGCCGGCGTGCTGGTGCTCGATCGCACCGGTCGCGTGGTCGGCCACAACCCGGCCGCGGCGAACATGCTAGGGCTTGCTGGGGAAGAGATTCGCGGGCGTCCAATCAGCGCACTGTTGCCCGCCGGCACGGCCGAGACCATCCACGGCGCAATGGCCGCCGGCAGCAGCGGTTTCCACGACACGTCCCTGCGCGAGCGCGATATCCAGTTGCAGACCTCGCCCCTGCGAGACTGGCGCGGGCTGGACGTGGGCCGCCTGCTGCTGCTCCATGACGTCACCGCGCAAAACCAGGCGCAGACCCAGCTTCTGGCGCAGCAGCGCGTTCTGGCCACGCTGCAAGAGCGTGAGCGGTTGGCGCGGGAGCTGCACGATAGCGCCGCGCAGATACTCAGCTACACCAGCATCCAGGCCCAAACCATTCAGAAGCACGTTCACGACGGCAATCTGGCCACGGCCGAGGCCCAACTGGCGCGCCTGGCCGAGGTGGCCTCGGCTGCCCATACCGACGTGCGCGAATCGATCCTGGGCCTCACCGCCAGCGGCGGGGCCGCGCCGCGGTTCCTGTCGTCTTTGGGCCAATTCCTGGCCGTCTATAAAACCAACTATGGCATTGCCACGGAACTGGCCGTAGCCGAAGACCTGGGAGAGGATGACTTCGCGCCGGATACCACCGTCCAGCTGCTGCGCGTGATCGCCGAGGCGCTGACCAATGCCCGCAAGCATGCCCACGCTGGCCGCATCTGTGTTGACGTGGCCCGCGCGGACGGCGTGGCCCGCGTGGACGGCAGTGCCCGCGTGGACGGCGGCGCCCGCATCACTATCGCTGACGACGGCCGCGGGTTTGACATCGGCCTGGCTGGCGCGCTCGAACACTATGGCCTGGCGTTCATGCGCGAGCGCATGGCCCAGGTCGGCGGCCGGCTGGCCATTGACAGCCGCCCCGCCGCGGGCACATGGGTCGTGCTGGACGTGCCCCTGCCTATGCGGCAAGAGGTAACCACATGAACGTTCTCCTGGTCGATGATCACCACTTACTGCTGGAAGGGCTGCAAAACTTGCTGGCGGCCCACGGCGTGCAGGTCGTCGGACTGGCCCACGATGGGCTGGAAGCGGTTGAACTGGCCCGCGCGACGCGGCCGGACGTCATCCTGATGGACATTCGCATGCCTCGCGGCGATGGGCTGGAGGCCACGCGCCGCATCTGCGCCGAGTGGCCCGCGGCCAGGATTGTCATCCTGACGACGTCGACCGAGGACGCCGACCTGTTCGAGGCCGTCAAGAGTGGCGCGTGCGGCTATCTGCTCAAGAGCATGAACGCCGACGAGCTGATCGAGTGCCTGCACGGGGCGCAGGAGGGCGTGCCGCCCTTCTCGCCTGGTCTGGCCGCCAAAGTGCTAGGCGAGTACGCGCGCCTGGCCGGGCAGCGGCCCGCGCCGGTCGGGGAGGCTGAGGCTGAACTGACCCCCCGCCAGCGCGAGGTATTGGCTCTGGTGGCCGAAGGGTTGACCTATAAGGAGGTTGGCGCGCGCCTGAACCTCAGCCCGCGGACGATCAAGTACCACATGGCCGCGATCATGGCTCAGCTACACCTGGAACACCGCGCCCAGGTATTGGCCTATGCCGGCCGGCTAGGACTGGACTCGTAGCCTCAACCGAGCAAAACGCTGCGTCTGACTGTCCTTTGGGACAGCCCTCTCGCCCGGAGGACTGTCCCTTTTCTGTCCCGCGGCCCATTGTGGCCGGCCCCGTTGACCTGCTACTCTGGTAGTCAGGAGAAGAATACTGTGAAACGGCGGGTGATTCTGTTCGGTGGCACGGTCATCCTCGGCGCGTTGGGGGCCAGCCTCGCCCCCTACCCCGAACTAGAAGTCATCGCGCTCGTTCCACCTCTGCCGGGAGCCAGGGAACTGGGCGCGCTCGCGCCGGACGTCATCCTGTTCGACGCCGGGAGCGCCCAACCCGGCCCCGCCTTCGCATTGTTGCGCAAGCGCCCCAACCTGACGCTCATTGGTGTGGATCCAGAAGGCGACCGAATCACAGTCTGGTCGTGCGGCCAGACCAACGCCGCGTCGGCCGAGGAACTGTTGCGGGTCATCACTCAGGCGCTCGGCCGGCTCTAGGCCGGCCAGGGAGGTATTTGCCATCATGACATCATCCATGAAAGCCGCCATCGCCCACCCGGCCACGACGCCCAACGCCGCCGCCGCCGCCGGCATCGCCTTTGCCGTGCTCTTCGGGCTTGGCCTGACGCTCGTTCGCCTGGCGGCCGACGCGCTGGGCGCCGGCGAGGCGTTGAGCGAAGAGACGCGCGGCCGGCTGTCGCTGGCCCTGGCCCTGGCGCCCTTCGCCGGCATCTTCTTCCTGTGGTTCATCGGCGTCGTCCGCCACCATCTGGGAGCCTACGAAGACCAGTTCTTCGCCACGGTCAGCCTGGGCAGCGGGTTGCTGTTCGTCGCCCTGACCTTCGTTGCCTTTGCCGTGGCGGGGGGCACGCTGGCCGCCTATGCGGGCGGGCCGCTGGCGGCCGGAACCTACGCGCTCAACCGGGCCATCATCGACCAGCTCTTCAACACTTACGCCCTGAAGATGGCCAGCGTCTTCATGCTCTCGCTAGGCACGCTCTGGCGCAAGACCGGCGTGATGCCGCGCAGTCTGACGCTGGTTACCTACGCTCTGGCGCTGGTGATGATGGTCACCCTCAGCCACAACCTGTGGCTATCGCTGATCTTCCCGGTCTGGGTGCTGCTGGTCAGCGTCTACATCCTCTTCGCCGGCCTGCACCATCGGGCCGAGGGCAGCGCCGTCTTCCAACCCCAACAATCATAGATCGACGACGCGGCGGCCGGCCGCCCGTCGCCTTGAACAGTGACAAGGAGATCAACCAATGACAACCGATGTTGTGACCGACGTGGGCGCGCGGACGAACGGCGACGCGCCGCCCGCCAATGGTGTTCATAACCCCTACGGCTCGCCGCCAGGCAGCGGCGTGACCCTGCCGCCGGGATACCAGCCGACGCCGTCCGTCAAGAACAAGAACAACTACTTTCCGCAGAGCGAGCCGCTGGGGCCGGATGAGATGCGCATCATCTTCATGGGCAGCCAGCCGTGGCCGCCGCGCCAGACGCAGGCGGGCACGTGCATCATGGTCGAGTTGGGCAACGGCAAGCGCTTCTTCTTCGACTTCGGCCCCGGCTGTCTGCGCAATATCATTGCCAACCAGGTGCCTGTGCCGGAGATCAACGACATCTTCCTCACCCACCTGCACCTCGACCACTACGCCGACATCCCCTACCTGTGGCAGTTCGCGCCGTTCAATGGGCGCTGGAAGCCGCTGCGCATCCACGGCCCGTCGAGCAGCCGGCCGGAGTTGGGTACGCGGGCGATGGTCGATCACATGGCCCAGATGGGGCTGTGGACATCCATCCAGGCCGAGGGCATGCCGCTGCACGACGGCTATGAGTTCGAGGTCAACGAGTTCGACTTCCGCGACGACGGCGGCGTGTGCTACGACAAGGATGGCGTGGTCATCACCCACTGGCGGCGCTCACACGCGGCCGATGGCGCTTCGGCCTATCGCCTCGACTGGAACGGCCTGTCGTTCG
>DAOSMQ010000323.1:0-3628 GCA_035372725.1 Promineifilum sp. (SeqCode) | reverse complement strand
GACCTGGCCCACATTCGACCACGGCCCGACCAGATCGCCGACGCGGCTGCGCACACGATAGTAGTAGACGTTAGAAGGACTGGGCGACTTGCTGATCGCCTGCGAAGTCGTCGGGCCGACGCCGATGGTAACGGCACCGGCGAAGTCTGGCTGGTGGGCTTCCTGGATGTCATAGCCATGCGCGCCGACGCTCTCCGTCCAGTTGAGCGTCCAACTGTTGGCGCTGTTGGGCTGGCCCACACTCAGCGTGACCGGGCCGGGTTCGGGAGCCAGGCCATAGATGGTCAACGGCAACAAACTGAGCGGCGACGACTCGGCCTCATCAACGGTGATGGTCGCGCTGCGGTCAAAGTTCTGCTCCGTGCTTTCGATGTGGGCCGTGTTGACGACCGTAGCGCCGCCGGCGGCGTTGTTCTTCAGTTGGACGGAGATGGTGATCACCGCCTGTCCTCCCTCCGGCACAGTTCCGCGCCAGGTCATCACGCCGCCGCTGTAGTCGCATTCGTCAGTGATAAAGGCCAGGCACTCGCTATCGATGTAGTTTAGTTGGTTAGGCAGGTGGTCGGTCATCTCCACGGGGATATCGAACTGGCCCGTGTTACGGACGGTGACCGTGTAGTCGAAGATGCCACCGGGGGTAACCGTCTCCTGCGAGGCGGTCTTGGATGAACTGACCAGGTTGGCTGGCTGAAAGGCGCTGGCCGGCAGCGTGTGGGCGGCCAGGTAGCGGTCGATGCCCGGTGGCATAGCGGCCAATTCCTCGTCCGTCGGTACCAATGCCGCGAAGGGCGAGGGCGTTTGCTCGGCGCCGGGGGGCGGCGTGGGCTTGGCGTCGATCTGCTCGGCCGCGCCCACGCGGGCCAGGCCCATGACACCCAGAAGCGCCAACAGAGCCGCCAGGAAAAGGCCGCGGCGCGGTCTCCGGCCGGGCGGCTGGGCAACAGGTTGCTTCGTATTCATGGCTCTTTGCTCCTTCCTATACCGGTTCAGTGAACCGCTGAATAGCGGCTATGGTACTGCCCACCAGCCATCCGGGCAAACGGACGCGCCCTACGCCGCCCCTACGCCGCCCCCACGCAAACGGGCCAGCGGCAAGCGCATCGCCCGCCGTTGGCCCGTCAGCGAATGGATTTGCCCCGCGCCCTAGTCGAGAGGCATTACCTGGAAGTTGTCGAACCACCAGATGCCATTGGTGTACTCGTCGGTCGAGGCGAATAGACCAAAGTAATCGTTGTGGACGTAGCGGGTATCGCGATAGGTGTATTGCAGCACCGGCTCGAAGCCCAGCTTGGCCGCGTAGACCTTGATGATGTCCTCTCTCACTTCGACACGATAGTGGTTCCAGCCGGTCGGATCGACTAGCTTGTAGGTCTTGATGCTGCCGGGGTTGATGTCGCCGAGGCGCTTGAGCGGGCTGCCGCCGCACGCCAGGCACCACTCCAGATGGTCGACGCGCTCGAACAACAGCTTGAGCGGGCCATAGAAGATGGTATTGGTATTATAGAAGTGGTTGAAGCAGTCACCGTGCTTGTACCAACCGTCAGCAGTGGTGCTCATCGGGCAGTTGGCCGCCGGCCAGTCGCCACCGAAGACCGTCCCGAACGACCACAAGTTTGCTCCGCCGCCGTCAACGGTAGCCCAGAAGTCGATCACGTAGGGCAGGCGCGGGGCGGGCTTGCCGGGGCTGGAGATGCCCCAGTCCCAGCGGTCGTTGACATCCAGGACGTACATGCCATCCTCGTAGCGACCGTGCACTTCCTCGATGTAGGTCGTCCGGCGCAAAGCCCAGCCGCTGTTGGGGTCCTCAAAGTTATCCCGGAAGCCACCAACGACGCGGCCCTCGTTTGACCACGGCCCCACGACGTCGCCGATGCGGCTGCGGACGCGGTAGTAGTAGACGTTCTCCGGTGAGGGCGTCTTGGTCAGGGTCAGGCTCGTGACCGCGCCCACGTTGCTGATTTGGCCATCACTGAAATCGAGTTGATGAGCCTCTTGCAGCTCGTAGCCGGTGGCGTTGGGGTCAACCGTCCAGGACAGCGGCCAGGTGTTTAAGCCATTCGGCTCGCCCACCGTCAGGGTGAGCTGCCCCGGTTGAGGCATCAGGCCGAACGTCGTTAGAGGCACGAAGCTCATCAGGGAGGCCTCGACACGGTCGATACCCGTCTCAGTGCGGGCCGAGAGTGGCAGCGTGTGCGCGGCCACGTAGCGCTCGATCGATGGCGGCGCGGACAGCAATTCGGCCGTCGTCGGCGCATAGGGGATCAATAGTGCGGCTTGCGTATCGTCGCCATCCTCGGCTACAGCCATCCCGACGACGAATGTCAGGACGAGCAAGACGAAGGCGAAAACGACGACAGCATGCCTGACCCAGGTTGAATGCAGTCGGTGATTGAACGGCATGTGGATTCTCTCCTGTCAAGTAAACCGCGTTCTGGACATAACCCCTATATCCAGTTGGAATGCTACCATTTGCCCCTGCTATGGCAAATCACAGGCCACGCCATCGCCTGCCGGCGCGCAACGGGCCAGCAGCGCCATCCCCGTGCCGCCAGCCGTGGGCAGCCGCTCGCCGTCGCCGCGCCGGTACAGACCGATCACCAGCTGGTACTCGCCCGGCGGCAGCGCCGGCAGCAATAGAACGTGCCGCTGCACCAGACGGTCGCCGGGTCGCAACGTCGTCGCCGCCGCGTCCAGCCCATCGTGTTGGGCGACGATGGCCCCGCCGGCGTCCAACAGGTGAACGAACACGGCCACATCGGCCGGCAGCGCCGGCCCCACCTCCCACGTTGACATCAGCCGTAGCTGCCCGTCAGTCAGCGCGCTCTTGGCGTTCAGCAAGGTAAAGCCGTTCAGTTGCATGGCCAGCGGCTGGCCGAAGCTCTCCTCGGTGGCCGTCCCAGCGTCCGGCGGACGCGCCGGCAGGGCATAGATGGCGAATGAGGGCGCGTCGGGGCTGCGGAAAAGCGGCTCGCCCAGGCCGGCGGCGGCGGCCAATTCGCCATCCAGCGGCGCATATTCGGGCACGTAGAGGCGCGTGGCCGTCTGCCCGGCCGGCCACACCAGCGCTCCGGACACCCCGCCGCCGGTCTGCACCCAGCGCGCCGCCGGGTCGCGGCCAATGACGCGGCGCAGGCTGTCGGCGTCGATTGGCTCAAAGAAGACCTCGGCCACGACCGGCGCGCCGCCATCGCCAGTCGCCCAGGCCCGGCCGATGTCGCGCAGCGCGGTCTGATAGCGCAACCGCGTCTCCAACTCCGCCGGCCAGCGCACGAAGCCATCGCGCACGGTGCGGGCACCGTTGAACAGCAGCAGCGCGGCCATCAACAGCGCCAGCGCCCAGGCCGCGGTTCGCCCGCCGCGGCGACGGGTCATGGCTGCCCACACGGCGATCTGATCCACGGCCAGCCCCGGCAGCAGATAGACCACCGGCAGCGCGCCGATCAGCCGCACTGTGCTGGGCGCGTCGGGCGAGAAAGAACTGGGCAGCAGAGCCACAGCCAGCCAGACCAGCGCCAGGGCATAACCCGGCCGCCGCCAACGCCACAGCGCCAACAACAGGCCGCCATAGAATAGTAGCGCCGTCAGCGGATCGAACAGCGGCCGGCCGGGCAGGCTATACGTCCAGCGC
>DAOSMQ010000322.1:0-3649 GCA_035372725.1 Promineifilum sp. (SeqCode) | reverse complement strand
TCGGAGAACCGCGCCACAGGGTGCAATGGTCTCTGCCAAGCGTGGCGCGATTCTCTGAATCGCGGGCCTGCAAGAGGGCGATTCGGAGAATCGCGCCACAGGGTGCAATGGTCTCTGCTGAGCGTGGCGCGGGCCTGCAAGAGGGCGATTCGGAGAACCGCGCCACATTGTACAACAGCCAGAGAGCGCTACAATTACGCCATTCCAGCGGTGGGCAAGTAGCAGACAAATGAGGGCAGATTTCACGCAAGCCAGAGACTATGCACTCGCTCGACTAGCAAGTGAGCTATCGCCGCGTCTCAGCTATCACTCGCTCCACCACACACGCGACGACGTGCTGCCTGCCTGTCTGCGTCTGGCCCAGGCCGGCAGCGTCGCTGACGAGGATGTGCTCTGCCTGGCGACCGCGGCGGCCTACCATGACATCGGCTTCCTGTACAGCTATGCTGAGCACGAGGCCCACAGCATCGCCATGGCCCGCGTCGTTTTGCCCGGCTTCGGCTATAACGCGACCCAGATCGACGCCATCGCCGCTCTCATCGCCGCCACCCGAATGCCCCAGCAGCCGGTGACGCCCCTGGCCGAGTTGCTTTGTGACGCCGATCTCGACGTGCTGGGGCGCGACGACTTCTGGGACTTGAACCGCAAGCTCTGGGCCGAGACCGGCCGCTACGGCAAGAACGGCCCGGTCTCCGAAGAGCAGTGGCTCGATGAGCAGGTGCGCTTTCTGCAAGGCCACGTCTACTTCTCGGCCGCGGCCCGCCGTTTGCGCGACGCCGGCAAGGCCCGCAACGTCATCCTGATGCAGCGCGCCATTGCCGCCACAAGAGGGCTGGATGGGGCCAATGGCGATCATTGAAAGCCGCGCCCGACAGTCGCAGACCCTGATATACCCATGAGTGCTCCGCTGTCCGCGCCTCAGGGCACAGGACTTCCCCGCCGGCGTCTGTCGGTCGTGCGGCCGCGTCTGCTGGCGGCGCTTGATCAGGTTCTGGCCAGCCCGCCTGATTTCACCCAGGGCTTCGCCGGCCGGCTGACGCTGGTCTGCGGCCCGGCCGGCTTCGGCAAGACCACAGTCGTAGTCGATTGGCTGCGACGTGCCGCTGACCGCCCCGGCCTGCCCGACGTTGCCTGGCTGTCGCTGGAAGCAGCCGACAACGACACAGCCCGCTTTGCCGCGTCGCTGTTTGCGGCCCTGGCTCTAGACGCAGCGCCCACGATGCCGCCGCTGCCCCTGCTGCCGACCCTGGCCAACCGGCTCCTGGCCGGGCTGGCCACACGGACGCGGCCGGTTGTCCTCGTGCTGGACGACTACTATCGCATCGAGGACAGCGCCATCCACGAGTTCATCGCCTTCGTCATCGATCGCCTGCCCGCGACCGCCCATCTGATCATCATCAGCCGGGTTGACCCGCCGCTGTCACTGGGACGATTGCGGGCCGCTCTGGAGATGAACGAACTGCGCGCCCGCGATCTGCGCTTCACGCCGGCCGAGGCGGAGCAATTTCTCAACGAGTTCATTGGTTTGCAACTCAACGCCGCCGAACTTACCCTCCTGGAGCAGCGCACCGAAGGCTGGATCGCCGGGCTGCAACTGGCCGCCTATGCGTTGCGCCACGAGACCGATTCCACGGCCTTTCTGCAGGCCTTCGCCGGAAACAATCGCTACATTGCCGACTACTTGATGGAAGAGGTCTTGCTACGCCAGCCGGCTGAGCGGCAGAGCTTCCTGTTGCAGACATCACCCCTGGCCCGCCTTTCCAGCGGCCTGTGCGACGCCGTTACCGGCCGCACTGATAGCCGGGCAATGCTGCACTCCCTGGAAGCGGCCAACCTCTTCGTCACCGCCATCGACCCCAACCGGCAATGGTTTCGCTATCACCAACTCTTTGCCGACCTGCTGCACGAACGGCTGCTCGAGTCAGGGCAGGACGTCGGCGAACTGCACCGGCGCGCGGCCGGCTGGCTGCGCGACCATGAGCTATTGCCGGAGGCCGTTGACCATGCGCTGGCCAGCGGCGATAGCAGCCTGGCCGTGGACTTGATGCTGCAAGCCGCGCCGGAGCTATTTTCCACCAGCCAGCTCTCCCGTCTGACGCGCTGGGCGGCCCTGCTACCCGGCAGTGCTCTGCTAGAGCGGCCGGCGCTGTTGCTGGCCCTGAGTTGGGCCTGGGTGGCAATGGGCCGGCCGGTCGAGGCTGAACACTGCGTCTGCCTGTACGAGACAGCTATCGGCCGGACCACCACTGAGCTTTGCCGTCTGGCCGGCACGGAGGAGATCGCCGCATTAGACGGCGCGCTGCTCTCCGGGCTGATCGAGGCGGCGGCGCTCTGGTCGCGGCTACACATCAACAAGCTCGACATCGCCACGGCATTACAGTACTGTCGCTGCGCGCTTCGGGCCGTAGACCAGTTGACGGCCCGGCCACCGGCTCCCGCGCGAACAGCCGCGCGCGCCGATACCTGGCCCCTATCCTTCAACGAGCCGCCGGCGCTACGCCCGGTCTTGCTGTTCAATATGGGACTGGCGCTAAAGTTCGTCAACGACACCAACGCGGCCGCTGAGACACTGGCGGTCGCCGCGGAGGCCGCCTACCAGCAAGACAACAGCCATCTCACCGCTATCGCCTTTGGCCACCTGGCCGGGGTTCAGGCTCGGCAAGGACACTGGCGACAGGCCCTCGACACCTGCGGTCGAGGGCTGAGCAATGTCCGGCGTCTGGCCGGTAAGCTGTCGCCACTGGCCGGCATTCTGCTCGCCGAGGAAGGGCTGGTGCGCTATGAAGTAGGGGAGCTTTCGCTGGCCGAGCAACTATGGTTACAGGCCATCGAGCTGGCTGAGCCGTGGGAGAACTGGGAAGCGTTGCTGCCTGCCCACGTCGGCCTGATACGGCTGCGCGCGCTCATTCGTGGCGATAGCGACGGCGCGCGCGACGCCCTGGAAAGCCTGCGCCAATTGACTCGCCACCATGCGGCCATCGTCTCGCCGCTGATCGACGCCTACGAGGCCCTGCTGGCCGCCCCGCGATCCGGGCAGGCACGGTGGCATGCCTCGCCGCCGGCGGGCGCGCTGCCCTATCTGCATGAGCATCAGCAGTTGCGCGAGCTACAGGCCATGTTGGCCAACCGTCAGCATTGGCCCGCCGTCGCAGCCGCGGCCGGCCAGTTGGCGGCCGAGATCGAGGCCGCCGGCCGTCTGGGCAGCGCTCTCCACTTCCACCTCTTGCGGGCCGCGGCCCTGGAGCGGCTCGACCAGGTGGTGGGCGCTCGCGAGGCCCTGAACCGCGCCCTGGCCATCGCCGCGCCCGACCGCGTAACCACCCCCTTCCACGAGATGGGCCTGGGCGAGCATCTGCTGGGGCCAGGCGACAGCGCTCCCGCCGTGGGGCAAGCCGGCGCGGAGAAGCTGATTGATCTGGGGGCGGACGGCGGTCTCTTAGAGATGCCGTCGGAGCGCGAGCGCCAGGTGCTGGTGTTGATTGCCGAAGGGTTGTCGAACAAGGAGATCGCCGCCAGGCTCTACCTGACTGAGGGAACAGTGAAAAACCACGCCCATAGCCTCTATGCCAAGCTCAATGTCACCACTCGCACCCTGGCCATCGCCCGCGCGCGCCAGCTGGGCATTGTCTAGGCTCCTGCCGGCGTAGCC
>DAOSMQ010000321.1:0-3663 GCA_035372725.1 Promineifilum sp. (SeqCode) | reverse complement strand
CGGCCGTGGCCTCGGCGGCGGCGCGGTGGCTGACGAAGCCGCTGCGGAACTTGTTGAGGGCCACAGAGGGGCTATCGCTGTCGAGGATGTCGAAGCGAAAGGCGAACACGTCGCGCCAGAGGCTGAAGGGCACGCCCTGTAGCGCGGGCGTGGCCCGGCCCTTGAAGTAGCGGACGCGCTCCGGCCGCAGATCGACCCAGTTGTCGAACTCGTAGAGCAGGCGGCTCTTGCCCACGCCGGCCTCGCCGACGACAGCGACGATGCGGGCGCGCGCTTCGGCGATGGAGGCGGCGAAGGCGGCTTGCAGCGCGGCCAGTTCGGCGTCGCGGCCGATGGTGCGCGTCTCAATGCCTTCGACGCCGCGCGTGGCCAGCCGGAAGGCGCGCGGCTTGGGGCGCAGGACGACGTAGGCGAGTACAGCTTCGTGCCGGCCGCGCACCTGGATGGGGCCGAGCGACCGGGCATCGAAGACGCCGCGCACGTGGCGGAAGGTATTGTGGGCCACCAACACGCCGCCCATCGGCGCGGTCTGCTCCAGCCGGTTGGCCAGGTTGACCGTGTCGCCCATGGCCGTGTACTCGCGCGTCAGGCCCACCTGCCCCAACAGCACCGGGCCGGTGTTGATGCCGACGCGCAGTTCCAGGGCCAGATCATCGGGCAGGCGGCGGCGGTTCTTCATGGCGGCGTTGAAGGCGCTGATCTCCTCCTGCATGGCCAGCGCGGCGCGGATGGCGCGCTCCGGGTCGTCCTCGCGGGCCGACTCGACGCCCCACAGGGCCATGACCGCGTCGCCGATGTGCTTGTCGATGCGCCCGCCGTAGGCAGTGATCAGCCCGTCGAGTTGTGCCCAGAGGGCATTGATCAGTTCGGTGACCTCCTCGGCGTCCTTCGTTTCGGCCAGCGTGGTGAAGCCGACAACATCGGCGAAGAGGACGGTGGCCTGTTTGCGCTGTTGCTCGGCCGCGGGGGCGGCGTCGAGCGCGACCAGTTGGGCGCGCATGGCCACCAGGGCGGCATCGACGACCGCGTCGCCCAGCACCAGCCGTTGGCTTTCAATGGCCGTCATGGCGGCACGGAGTTGGGCGCTGTCGCTGATCGCCGGCATGAGCGTATTGTACCAGATTGGGGCGGATTGGCTGAAAGGGGCCGGGCTTTGCCAAAGTCACCCCCGGCCCACCGGTCAGGTCAATGGTCGCGAGACGACTTGGGCAAAGCCCTGCTGAACAGCGGGATCGTGGAGCGCGCACGCAGGCACGCCCCTATAGTCGGGGACTGATGGTCGCGGCCCAACGCGCCAGCGATTCGCGCAGCGCGTCGGGCCAGGTGTGCTGCCTGATGGTGGCGAGTTCGGCGGCGGCGGCGGCCCGGGTTTCCGGGGCGCGGCCGTCGCCGAGTTTATCCTGCGCGTCGGCCAGCTGGGACAGGTAGACCCACAGCAGGAAGCGCGCGCCCGACCGGCGGCTGAGGTCAACGGCCGCGGCCAGCGCGCCGGCCGCCTCGCTGGCGCGGTCGAGAGTCAGCAGGACCGCGGCCTCGGCCTGGAGGGCCTCCGGCAGCCAGAAGATCGTGCCCATTTCCTGCGCGCGGGCCTTGAGCGCGGTGATCTGCCGCAAAGCCTCTTCGGTGCGCCCCTGCGCCGTGGCCAGGGCAATCCACCCCAGCTTCGCGTCGATCTCCACAAAGGCTTGCAGATGCTCCACCTGGAGAAGAGGGTCCTCTAGTAGCTCGGCGGCGGTGGCGGTGTCACCTGTGCGCAGGCTGATCAGCGCCAGCTGGGCCAGGCACATGCCCGCGAACTGCGGCAGCTGCGCCCGGCCAATGGCAAGGCCCTCGGTGGCCACGGCCGCGGCCTCGTCCACAGCGCCAATCGCCAGCAGTGCCTTGGAGACAAACGCGCGCATCAGGATCAGGCCGCCGACGAAGCCCGCCTCCTCAGCGCGGGCGATAGAGCGGTAGAGCCGATCAAGGCCCGCGCCGATTTCGCCCTGCAGGGCATAGAGCAGGCCGCTGACGCCGCCGCTGTAGGCCTGGCTCCAGGGGTTGTCGATGCGCAGGCTGCGCTCATAGGCCTCGTCGGCCAGCGTGCGGGCGCGCGGCAGATCGCCGGTAAATAGCGCCCAGTTGGCCTGGCCGCTCAGGCCGTCGATGAGCATCGGCTCGTTGCCCAGCGCGCGCCAGCGCTGCACGGCCTCGGCCAGCATGTCGTGGGCTTCGGTCATGCGCCCCAGGCTGCCCAGCGCCTCGCCGAGGTCGTTGAGCAGGTAGGCTGTTTCCTCTTTCAGGTCCAATTCACGGGCCAGGGCCAGCCCGCGCGCGCCCTCATTCACCGACTGGGGCAGGTTATGGATGTCGAAGCGGTCGATGTTGAGCAGATTCCAGAGGATACGCACCTCGGCCGGGCGGTCATCCAACGCCTCGGCCAGCGCCAGCGCCCGCTCCATCAACGCTCGCGCCGCCGGGGCGTCGCGCAGGGGGGTGACGTTGGCGCGCAGTGTGCCCTGGGCGATGAGCGCGGCCAGTTCCAACGACGGTACGCCGCGCTCGCGCGCCAGGGCTTCCAGCTCGGCGTAGACGGCATCGGCCTCCACAAATTGCGACGTTAGCTCCAGCGCCCGGCCGCGCGCGACGTAGAGATGACCCAACAACGTCGCGTCCGCCCCCGCCAGGGCGATGGGCAGGGCGCGGCCGTAGTGGGCCAGGGCCTCGACGGTGGCATTGAGACGCAGGGCCTTATCGGCGGCGGCGACGAGACAGGGCAGGGCGCGCTCCGGGGCGTTGCCCTCCAGGTAGTGGTGGGCCAGTGACGCCTGGCTGCCGGACGCGCCTTCCAGCGCCGCGGCCACGCGCAGGTGCAGCGCCCGCCGCTCCTTGACGAGAATGGTGTTGTAGGTCGCTTCGTGGGTCAGGTTGTGGTGGAACGTGTACTCCGGCTCCGGCACGCGGCCGACCTCGCGCACTAGCTCGGCGCGCTGCAAGTCCAGCAGTTGCCGGTCAAGGCCATTGGGGTCATCGACCAGGGGGAGCAAGGCCGAGCGGGTGAAGGTACGGCCGACGACCGAGGCGATCTGCAAGACGCGCCGGGTGTTCTCTTCCAGCCGGTCGATCCGCGCCGTCAGCAGGGCTTGCAGCGAATCGGGCAATTCGATGTCGTCGGGCGAGCCGGCCGCTGTCCAGGGCGCGCCCTCGGCCTCACGCTGCAAGTGGCCGCGCTCGATCAGGTTATGGACAACCTCTTCGACGAAAAGGGGGTTGCCCTCGGCCTTATCGAGGATGGTGCGGCGATACGGTTCCGGCAGCGCGGAGCCGTCGAGCAGGCCGTCGAGCAGCATCAGGCTGTCGCTGTCGGTCAGGGGATAGAGGGCGGCTTCGTCGAAGCGGTGGGGATAGTCGCGGTGGGCGGCGTCGCGCAGCCGCCAGCCGTCGGAGTGGCGCTCGCGCCGCATGGCGCACAGGAACAGCACCGCCGTGCTCTCGCTCAGCCCGAAAAGCTGGGCCACGAGGGCGGCCGAGGAGGCGTCGATCCACTGCAAGTCGTCGAGGATGATGGCCACCGGCCCGGCCACGGCGCGCGCCTGCCAGAAAGCCTCCAGACACGTGCCCAGTTGCTGGGCAAAGGCCGGGCCGCTCAGCGCCTGGCCGGGCGGGTCGGGCGAGACGCCCAGC